>JAQGHS010000584.1 GCA_028291605.1 Planctomycetaceae bacterium
GAATTTGGCAATTTTCGGGGAGGGGACGAATACAAACTCGAAGCGCAAGCGAGTGCATGTCCGTCGAACGATAGGGGCGGACATGCACTCGCTTGCGCTTCGAGCTTGTATTACAGTCACTTCGTGACGGTTGACTTGTCCCTACCATTGACCGTTGAATCCAGTTCAATTCCCAGGAATTACCCTATCTGGACCTCATGGAAAATCTTTAGAATAACGGATCAGTATTGTCCGATGGTTCAAAGGGGACGAACGGCCAATTACTTGGACGGAAGGCTTCGTACATGCTCAGCATTCTCGGTCATGCGAAAATCTTGTGCGACGGCGTCACGCGGCGTGAGTTGATGCAGGTCGGCGGGCTGTCGTTGTTTGGTGGGCTGAATCTGCCCGGACTGCTGCGTGCGGCAGATCAGTCGGCGTCTCGCCCTAATGGGCCGGCGAAATCGGTGATTCTGTTCAATTTGCTGGGCGGTCCCAGCCAGATGGATATGTTCGACCTGAAGCCTGCCGCGGCGGTGGAGATTCGTGGCGAGTTCTCTCCGATCAGCACGTCGGTTCCTGGTTTGCAGATCTGCGAACACATGCCGAACATCGCCCGCATGATGCACAAGGCGGCCCTCATTCGGACAGTCACGCACAACTACAACGCCCACAATCCGTTGCCGGTGATGACGGGCTGGGCCGGCGGCAACCCCGCGGCACTCACCCCCGATCCCAAGGACCCGCCCGATATCGGGGCCATTTGCCAGTACCTGGGGATGGGGCCGAAAGACTTGCCGGGATCTGTCTGCCTGCCGTGTTACCCGGGTTGGGGTGAGAGCAGCATGTACCCGGGGATTCGCCGGCCTGGTCCTTACGGCGGTTTCCTCGGCAGCCAATATGATCCGCTCTTCGCGATCTGCAATCCCACGTTCGATAAGAAGGTCGACCGCAAGTACTACGGTACGGTCAAGCCCTTGGGTGAACCGGTGATGCCCGGTTGCGATGGGCTGCCTGATATGACAGTGAGCCGGCTTGGCAACCGACAGTCCCTGTTGACGCAACTGGACGGCGAATTCCGCCGCGTGAATACATCGAAGGCGGCCAACCGGCTCGACAAATTTCAAGAGCGGGCCTTTTCACTATTATGTTCGAGTAATACCCGCGACGCGTTCGATGTCTCCAAAGAGCCGGCCGAGCTGCGTGATCAATACGGCCGCAACTTGTTCGGATCGAGCATGTTGATTGCCCGCCGCCTGGTGGAACGTGGCGTGCCATTCATCAGCGTGCATGCGGAGAACTTTTTGCCAGACGGTTCCTTCACGTACGACATGCACGAAAACAATTTTAATATGCTGAAGGGCTACAATCTGCCGGTCCTCGACCTGTGCCTGCCGGCCCTGGTCCACGATCTGGAGAGCCGCGGCCTGCTCGATTCGACGTTGATTTTCGTGATGGGAGAAATGGGTCGCAGCCCGAAGGTCAACGGCCAGGCGGGGCGTGATCATTGGCCGCAGTGCACGTTCTGCCTGATGGTCGGCGGCGGGATCAAAGGGGGTGCCGTTTACGGCTCGACCGACGCCATCGCGGCCTATCCGGCGAGCTGCCCGGTCTCGCCAGGGGATATCGTAGCGACGATCTACCAGCAACTGGGGATCGACCCGCACCTGATGGTTCCCGACCCGACCGGCCGACCGCTGTCCATTGCCCATGGCGGTGAACCGATTTGGGATATCATTGGTTAGAGTGTTTTAACTTAAGGATTGCGGCCACGGGGGCGATGCCCGCCGTTCCTCTTACTCAAAATCCCCCCCGGCTACCAACTGTGAGAAGGAACACTGTTTTGAAGACGCTGCGAGTTGCCACATGCCAGTTTTCTGTCGAACCGGATATCGATCACAATCGACGCTGGATCCTGCGGCAGATCGATCAGGCCGCCGCTCAGCATGCTCAGGTGGCTCATTTCTCCGAGTGTGCGTTGTCCGGCTATGCGGGTGTTGATATTCCCAATATTGCGGCGTTGGACTGGGATCAGCTCACCAGTGCGACGCGCGACATTCAGCAGGCGGCCAAGCGGCATAAGATGTTTGTGCTGCTGGGGTCGACTCATCGGTTGTCGGGGACTCACAAACCGCACAATTCGGTTTATGTCATCGACCCGAAAGGGAACATCGCCGGACGTTATGATAAGCGTTACTGTACAGGTCAGTTCGAGCCGCAGCCGACAATGGATCTGTCGCATTATTGTTCCGGCGACCATTTCACGACGTTTCGCGTGGGCGGTATCACCTGCGGCGTGCTGATCTGTTACGACTATCGTTTCCCGGAACTCTATCGTGAGTACAAGCGGCTGGGTGTCGATGTGATGTTTCAGTCCTTCCACAATGCCCGCACGACCGTGGTGGCTGATGAGAAGTACAACATCTGGAAGACGATCGTGCCGGCAACGATGTCGTGCCGGGCGGCCGAGAATCATTTCTGGGTGAGTGCCAACAACAGCACGGCGCGTCCGTCGCGGTGGGCCAGCTTTGCCGTGCGCCCGGACGGTCAGATCGTGGGCCGGCTGTCGCTGCATCGACCGGGCGTGTTGATCACCGAGATGCAGATCGGGAAGGGGCTGTTCTTCGACGCCCCCGGCCCCTGGCGCGACTCAACCATTGCCGGGCAGCTCCATAGCGGCAAACTGGTGACCGATCCCCGCTCGGCGGATCTGACGTGCCTGTAGGGCCGGCATCCTCTGTTCTTGAGCGGAGTGGCGCTAGCCACCGGTTCTTCTGTGCGCGGTCCAATCCGTAAGAACCGGCGGCTAGCGCCGTGCCGCTCACTGGCCGGACACGCCCGTCAATGTATGAAGGCAGGTCGCATTGTAGGGATGTTTCCAGCAAAGCGACCTGCCCTGTTGCATTCCGTGTCTCAACCGTCTATCGGGTTGGCAGCCAACGCGATACCATAGAGGACGAGCGCCGAAATTCTGACGCTGTCCTTAACAGGGAGAATTGATGCGTGAGAAGCCGAAGCCTCAGAAGTGGGTTGTCTACGAAACTGCCACCGGACCGAAGGCGGGCATGAGGTCCGTCTGTACGGCCGACGAATGGAAAGTGGTCGAGGCCCGCGATCCCACAGTCCATCGGATCGTCAGGGACGATATCACCGACGAGACCGAAGCGGAGAAGCTGGCCCGGGGAACGTCTGGAGATCTGAAAGTTCGCCCGAAGCCCCTGCGCCCGACCTTTGAATAATCGCCCACTTTTCAATTGCGGCGAGATTGGGTAGCCCAGATTCTTGAATCTGGGTGAGCAGAGCGAACAAGAGGTTCGGGCTCCTTCGATCTACCGTTCGCATAAGGCACGCTCCTCGGCTTCAAACAGAGTTCAAATAGCTCGTCAGCGGCAAAACAATCAACCTCTTGTTCGCTGCGCTCACCCAGATTCAAGAATCTGGGGTACCCCACTGCGTGGTGTTGGAGTGCGATGCGGCGCCGGCGATCGTGTCTGGATTTGACACGCCAAAGCAGACAGGCTGGAAGCCGATCCTACTTGGGTCTGGCATTGCGGGGCGTCACTCGCCTAAAATTACGGCCAACGCCTGCCATTCCACTTGCATTCTTGCGAGGAGCCGACATGCCTGCCACTTTGAAGGAGTTGACAGACTTCCTGGTCAACCTGGGAATTGGTGAGATCGCCCACACGCAAAAGAATTACCTGGGCCATTTGATCAGCGTCCACAAGCTCATGCAGACGGTCGGGTATGACGAGGAGTTGTGCCGGGCCGGTCTGTTCCATTCCATCTACGGAACGGAGAAATTCCAGGGTTTCAAACTGCCTGTGGAAAGCCGGGCAGAATTGACCGAGCTGATCGGCAGCCGCGCCGAGCGATTGGCCTATTGGAATTGCTATATGGACCGGGCGTCGCTGGACGAATTGCTTGCTCAGTCTGCCGAACCTTACATGCTCCGCCACCGTGAAACGGGCGAACTCATGCCGCTCACGCAGCGCGAGTTTGATGACCTGTGTTGCGTCCATTTGTTGGATTGGCTCGAGCAGGCACCCCGATCGCGCTTCGGGTGGGATTACCGGCGGCAGGCCTACCGGCGCATGGCCGAGCGACTAGGGGGCGCGGCCATTGAGACCTATGACCGAGTCTATGCCGATGCGCCGGCACCGGCGGTGACGTAACGATGTTTGCCGAGTCGTTCCACGCAGCAGAACGTATGCTGTAAGATGGGCACTCTTGCCCGTCTCCGGAGTCGAAACGTCCATGCAGACGGGCAAGAGTGCCCATCCTACGATACCTTGAAACCGGCCATCCTTCCCCAAACTATTGCAGAACGAAACTCATGAGCGACTCGAATCCTCCCCTGCCCTTCAAACCGAAAAAGTCTGTCGCGCTGTCGGGCGTGGTCGCGGGGAATACCGCTCTCTGCTCAGTCGGACGCAGCGGGAATGATCTGCATTATCGCGGTTACGACATCCTGGATGTCGCGTCCCAGTGCGAGTTCGAAGAGATCGCACACTTGCTGGTGCATGGTCATCTGCCGAACGTGAAGGAACTCGCCACCTACAAGGCGTTACTGTCGAACTTGCGCGAACTGCCGCCCGTGGTGCGCCAGGTCCTGGAATCGCTGCCCGCGTCGGCACATCCGATGGATGTGCTGCGTACGGGTGTTTCCGCATTCGGGTGTACGCAGCCTGAAGCGGCCAGACGCGACGCGGGGAGTGCGCGCGAGGTCACGGATACGCTGCTCGCCTCATTAAGTTCGATGTTGCTGTATTGGCATCATTTCTCGCGGGAGGGGCGGCGCATTGACGTTCAGACGGATGATGACAGCATCGGTGCTCACTTCCTGCACCTGCTGCATGGCACCCGGCCGCGCGAATCGTGGGTGCGAGCCATGCATACGTCGCTCAATCTGTATGCCGAGCATGAGTTCAACGCGTCGACTTTCACCTGCCGCGTGGTAGCCGGCACAGGGGCGGATATCTATTCGGCCATTACCGGCGGCATTGGCGCCTTGAGCGGGCCCAAGCATGGCGGAGCGAACGAAGTGGCATTCGAAATCCAGCAACGCTACGCGACACCGGACGAAGCGGAACAGGACATCATCCGCCGCATTGCTGCGAAGGAGATCATCATCGGCTTCGGGCATCCCGTGTATACCGTTTCCGACCCGCGGAATGAGGTGATCAAGGGGGTGGCTCGCACACTGTCTGAAGAAGCGGGTGACATGCGGATGTTCCAGATCGCAGAACGCATCGAGAGCGTGATGTGGCGCGAAAAGAAGATGTTCCCGAACCTCGACTGGTTCAGTGCGGTTTCCTACCATCTGCTCGGCGTGCCGCTGCTGATGTTCACGCCGCTGTTTGTGATTGCGCGGACTGCCGGTTGGGGGGCCCATATTATTGAGCAACGGCTCGATAATAAGATTATTCGTCCGAGTGCGAATTATACGGGGCCGGAGAACTTGCCGTTTGTGCCGATCGATCGACGGTAGGCTGAGACCTGCCGACTATCGATGAATTGTTGGAAAGGCGAGATTACAACCCAAGCGTGATCTATCTTCCCTCGCCCTGGTACTCCGGGGAGAGGGGCGGGGGTGAGGGGCACGATAAACCATCGACGCGGATTGCTGATTTCTCTGAGAAAAGACTCCGTTGAACTGATAATCGAACGACGCTCGCATTGCCCCTCACCCCCATCCCCTCTCCCCGGAGTACCATGGCGACGGGGGCCAAATACTCACGTTTTATTGTTACCACCTAATTGCGACCACACTAACTTGAGAACGCAACGATGACTGCCAATGTTGATACCAATAACCGGCCGCCCCCTGATGATGTGCTGGTGGCGATTGCACGCTATGTCTGTCAGTACCAGATTGACTCGGACGAAGCGTATGACACCGCGCGTTATTGCCTGATGGACACGCTGGGTTGTGGTTTGTTGGCGCTGCGTTTTCCTGAATGTACGAAACACCTCGGTCCGCTGGTGCCGGGGACCACGGTGCGTCATGGGGCACGCGTGCCTGGGACGTCGCATGAGCTCGATCCGGTGAAGGCGGCGTGGGACATTGGCGCGATCGTCCGCTGGCTGGATTACAACGACACCTGGCTGGCGGCGGAATGGGGGCATCCGTCTGATAACCTCGGCGGTATTCTGGCCGTTGCGGATTATCTCAGCCGCTGTCGTCTGGCCGAGGGTCAGTCGCCGCTGACGTTGCGTGACGTCCTGACGGCGATGATTAAAGCTCATGAGATTCAGGGCATCCTCGCTTTAGAAAATAGTTTCAACCGCGTCGGGCTGGATCATGTGATCCTCGTCAAAGTGGCCACTACGGCGGTCGTCACGCGTATGCTGGGTGGTACCGAGTCGCAGGTGATCGATGCGCTCTCGCAGGCCTTCGTCGATGGCCAGGCACTGCGTACTTATCGTCATGCACCGAATGCCGGCTCGCGCAAATCGTGGGCCGCAGGCGATGCGACCTCGCGCGGCGTCCGCCTGGCGCTGATCACGCTGGCGGGTGAGATGGGCATCCCCGGCGTGCTGACCGCCCCGCAGTGGGGCTTTTATGACGTGTTGTTCAGTAAGACTAATAAAGATCAACAGATCAAGCCGGAGGCCCAACGTCGCTTCAGTTTGCTACGCAGCTATGGCAGCTACGTGATGGAGAACGTCCTGTTTAAGATTTCGTTCCCCGCCGAGTTCCATTCGCAAACCGCGTGTGAGGCGGCCGTGCGACTGCATCCGCAGGTCAAGCAGCGGCTGGGTGATATCAGCAAGATCGTCATTCATACTCATGAGTCGGCGATCCGCATCATTTCCAAGTCGGGCCCGCTGGCGAACCCTGCCGACCGTGACCATTGCCTGCAATACATGGTCGCCGTGCCGCTCGCGTTTGGTGACCTGGTGGCCGAGCATTACGAAGACAGCTTTCATACGGCGCATCCCATCATTGATGAGCTGCGCGGGAAGATCGAGGTTCACGAAGATCCTCGCTACAGCCGGGAGTATCTGGAAGCGGACAAGCGGTCCATCGCCAATGCGATTCAAGTGTTCTTTAAGGACGGCAGCAGTACCGAGAAGATCGAAGTGGAGTACCCCATCGGCCATCGCCGCCGCCGGGCTGAGGGGATGCCGGTGCTGGAGCAGAAGTTTCTGAACAACCTGCGGACTCGATTTCCCGAGCACCGTAGCCAGCAGATCATGGCATTGTGCCGGGATCCTCAGGCGCTCGCGAAGACATCAGTCAGCGCGTTCATGGATCTGTTTGTTATTAATTAAGAAGTTAGCCACGGAAGGACACAGATTAAACACAGAAAGGGTTTGGGAATTGTTTGCCGGTCGCCATGTGTGAGCATCAAATCCGTATTTATCCGTGGCTAAAACTCCGATCACGCCGGGGTTACCGAATAGGGATCGGGTGACTCAGCGGACTTGCGGACGATATTGGTCAGTGGCGCGGAAAAGCCGGTTGTCACGACTTGGATTTCGTCGCCGTCGGCATACTGCCAGTCGCGAGTGCCATAGCTCAACTTGCTGGTTCCGAAATAGTGGAGATGGATGTCGCCCGGGATGCGGTGCTGAGGGTATTTGAAGTGATGGTCTTCCATGTTCGACAACGAATGACACATATGCTGCTCGCCCGACCAGAGCGTGCCGCTGTCATACAACGGTTGGCCGCCGCGCGACACGGTGCACCGTAGCTCGATCTCTTGAAAGTCATGGCCGATGCAGAGCTCCGGACCGACCGCACACGTCCGTAATTTTGACGGCGCGAGGTACAAATAATTCAACTTTTCGGTCGCATGGTCCGACCATTCATTGCCCACGGCAAACCCCAACCGGACGGGCCGGCCCTGATCGTCATTCAGGTAGCAGCCAACGATCTCAGGCTCTTCGCCCCCGTCGCTGGTGAAGTCGGGGATATCGAGGGGATCGCCGGGGCCGCGGAGAATCGTGCCATTGCCTTTGTAGAACCACTCCGGGGCGACGCCACGGGTCGCAGGCAGCGGTCGGCCCCCTTCCAGACCCCATTCGAACATCTTGCGAGAATCGGTCTTGGGAGGTTCGTTCGCGGCCGGAGTTTTTGGCGCACAGGCCGCCACATGCATCTGGTCGCGAGATTTCATGCTTCCCAGATGCGTTAGACCGGTGCCGGTGATCAGGACGTGATACGGATCGACATGATCGACGGGTGGCCGGAGGACCGGTCCGTCTGACAGATTTCTGTTCTTCAACAATTCCGCATACGGCAGGCGAGTCGTCGATCGTTCGGCGAGTCCGGTCAGCAAATTCGCCAGCGTCGTCCCCCGCGAGACGGCCAAGCGATACGCGTCACTGACCCGCTGAACCTGCGATTCCACGGCGGTCACATCGATAATGTCGGGACCGCTGACGACACCGACGCGGCGACCGTGTTGCGGGGTTTCGAATTGCACGACGGAAAGCGATCGCATGCTGTTGATCCTTGGTAGGTTTTCTCAACGTAGATTG
>JAQGHS010000718.1 GCA_028291605.1 Planctomycetaceae bacterium
CAATTGTTTGTGGCATGCTTCGTTTGCGTCGCTTGCGCTTCAACCGATTGAGCGTATCGACTTCCGGAGATCCAAACGTGGGGACGGCAGGGGCCGGTTCCTGACCATGATCAGGAACCCATTGCGCTCCGGTGCCGACTTTGGGACCGGAATTGGCTCGCTGCGACCGCGGGGCCGGAGCTTCCACCAGCTCCATCTCGACCTCATCAGGATCGCGCAGCACAAACCGGTGCTCGCACTTGGGGCACTTACCGGTCTTACCCAGCAAACTGGAATCCCGCAGCTTCAAAACAGAGCCGCACTTAGGACACGGAATTGAAATCGTCATGCCAGAATTCTCGGCAGAAAATGGTCAAATCAGGAGCGCATTCGGAGCCACCGGCCAGCCTTCAGGCAAACCGCGCCGAATATACCTCCATATTATCCTATGCCTGACACAGGTGATTTGCCAAGTACGGCTTGGCAGTACTAGAAAGTCGGTGGCAGAAAGTAGGGAGTTGAGTTCCAGATTTTGGCCCCCACTTTCTGCTCTCCCACGCTACATATCAATGCGGCAATACATGTCAGGATTGACCAAACGACCGGCGTCACCTCCGAACCGAGAAATACTCTGCGTGCATTCTTCGAATTCTTTGTTCTTTAGTTCACTGCCTCAATGAATCATTCGAGCTGGGCACGTCCCGCTAATTGAGCGTCGCAAATTGTCGTAGGATGGCCGCCTCGGCCGTCTGTCGTTTGGGTCACGCGGAACAAAAGACGACGGCCGGGGCGGCCATCCTACGCGTAACAAACTCGTGCATTCTTTGAATTCTTTGATCTTGCGTACACATCACTCGCCTCAGCCATAATACGGATCTTCTTTCCCATACGTCGGTTAGGCACTGCTCCTGCAAATCGGATCGATTTCACCCCCCACGCGTCAATCCGCCGCGCCTTTGCATTCTTTGTTCTTTCGTTCACTCTCGCGATGAATCGTTCGAGCTCGGCACGTCCCCCTAATTGAGTATCGCAAATGTCTGCAAGATTGCCGTCCAGGCCGTCTGCCGTTTGGGGGCACGCGGAACAGAAGACGACGGCCGGGGCGGCCATCCTACGCGTAACAAACTCGTGCATTCTTTGAATTCTTTGATCTTGCGTACACATCCCTCGCTCCCGCCAGAATTCGGATCTTCTTTCCCAGAAGTCGGTTAGGCACTGCTCCTGCAAATCGGATCGATTTCAGCCCCTCACGCGTCAATCCGGCGCGCCCTTGCATTCTTTGTTCTTTCGTCCACTGCTTCAATGATACGTTCGAGGTTGGCACATCCTGAACGATTACCACGAGTGTTCGTAGGATGGCCGCCCCGGCCGTCTGTCGTTTGGGACCACCTGGAATAAAAAGGCGACGGCCGAGGCGCCCATCCTACGCGCAACAAACTCGCGCATTCTTTGAATTCTTTGAACTTATGTATACGTGATCGGCATCCACCCGAATACGGATCTTCATGCCCGTAGGTCGGTTAGGCACCGTCCCGACAAATCGAATCGATTCCATGCCGATTCCTCGACTCGTGAATTCTTTGCATTCTTTGTTCTTGCGTACACTGTCACGAGGCCCAAGCCGAATGGTGCGCGCAAAGTTGCCCAGCTCGTGAGCGGTACGGCGATAGCCGCCGGTACTTTCTGGTTTGAACGTCGTACCGCAAAACCGGTGGCTAGCGCCAGGCCGCTCACCAATGCGGGTCTTCACCTTTCCGATGGTCTCCGTCGTCCGGAAGTCCCGCTCAATCCTGATCACCCACGCCTTGTTCTAACAGGTGCTCTGTTGCCGGCCAGATCGGGAAATCTCTTACAGCCCAGCATTTTTGCGGGTCCAGGCACTGCAAGATTGCTCGCAAGGCACTGCACTTCCTGCAGTTCGAGAACATCGCGAATTCCATAGGCGCCCTCGAACCGGAGACCAGGTCGCACAGAGCATCCCACGATTCTGGGGTACGACAAGCGTGCAGAAAGTGACGAGTTGAACGCTGAAATTCTACTCTCTACTCTCTCTCCTCCACTCTCTATTGTTGTGGAGGCCCCTCAAGGCCCTCCACAACAATCGCATGAACTTCACCGGGACCATGCACGCCCGTTGTCAGCTTGAGTTGAATATCACCCGTCTTACTGGGACCAGTAATCAACGTGACGTTCGAAGGGAGGCCGTGCTCCTGATGCTCAACGCCCAGTTCGCGGAAGAGATCGAATAAATCGGGCACAATTTGTGACGGCGTCAGGATGGCGACATGCAACGGCGGTAACAGGCTGACGGAACGGCCGCGCCCGCCGGCGCGAGCACACACCGCAAGCGACCCGGTTTCGGCCACCGCCCAGTCGACTCCGGTGATCCCGAAATCGGCGGCAAAGGTTGGATCGCGGCGTTCTCCGGCGGCCATCCTCTCGACGTCATCCCAGTGCAGGACTTGAATCCCGCGATTCTGCAGCCAGCTCGCAACACCCAGTTTTTCGAGGACGGGATGCCGCCACATCAGCGTCGTCCGCACGGTGTGCTGCGACAGGATCTGAGACAGGTATTCGAAGACCGCCTCGGCGTTGGGAACGCGTTCGCCAAACCCGCCGACCAACCGCCATTCGCTTAAGAACGTCGCGATCGGATCGACACCGCCTCCGACGTACGACTGGTCGGCCGTCGCCAACGGATTGAGCGCGACTTGGTAGGCTCGCCCGGCGGCCGTCGCCTGTTTCACCCGAGCCATGAATTCGTCGCGCTGCATCTCAGCCCCCTGTCGTTCCGGGCGTCGGTTCCGGTTCCCCTTCGAGCTCCATCAGCCGGATCAACCAGTCCTCAAAACGCACCCACGGCGGGGTGACTGCCGCGGCGGCCGCCCAGTCGGTCGCTTGTTGTTCGTCGGAAAACAGGGCAAAATTCTCCGGCGTTTCGCGAGTGATATCAAACGCCGCGACTTGTTGCTGCCCGTAGATCGCCCCCATCGGCAAGAACTGCGAGAACAACTGCGATTCCTTCCTATCGAAGTACTCGTGGTAGAGTTCGGAAATCGCATCCAGGCGGCTGAACGAGACGCCCCGCCCGAGTCCAGTCCCCCCGTAAAAGATCTCGCACGCCCCGACCGCCAGCAGGAATTGCCGGTATGGCTCAGGAAAATCGATGTCCCATTCGTCCTCGAATTCCTCGATCTCTTCGAGCGTATAGTCCTGAGTCAGCCGCAAGCCCTTGCGTTGGCCGGAGGGCAATTCAATCAACTGCCCCACGCTCTCATCGAGCCAGCGGGCGAGGAGGTCTAGTGCATCTTTAAAGGTCATGTCGGTGCCATTTCGCCCGACTCTCCAGAGTCGAAAGGCTTGTCGCGTTCACAATGGAAGAATCCCGATTCTGGAGAATCGTGCTGTAAGGCGGTAGGAGCCGCAGCCTCCCCTGGCCACATCTAAAATACTAGAGAATCATTACTTTTCGGCCCGCTTCCGTCGAGCAGCCTCTTCTGCCATTGTGGCTTTCAGCCGATCGATATCGAACGGTTTTCCCTCAAGTTCCGCAAGCTTTTTTACCTGTTCTGCGGCCAGGATCTCATTGGTTTTTTGTTGTGCCTCGGCCTGCAGCGCACGCCGTTTACCAAGCATTTCACTTTCGGGAACCTCAGAAGACTTCCTCAACGCAGCAGTTTTTTCACGGACATCCCGATACAAAGTTTCCAGTTTGTCCCGTTGGTCGGAATTCAGGCTGAGAGCTTTCTGAAGATAGGGAATCTGGAACGGAGACATCGCAGTGTACTGCAGATCGATCTGGCGCAGACGGTTCATCTGTTCGGGATTGAGCACCTTTCTCAACTGGAATTCATCTTTCGCGTTGAGGTGATCAAAAGACACGCCGAAGGGATTCTGGACTTTTGCAGATCTTTCCTGTCGCTTGAGTTCCCACAACTTGTCCAAGGCGACAACCTCAGCCGAGTCTGTCGCGATCCCCAGTTCGGCTTGTACTAATTTCTGCGTGGCCAGCAGAATCATGTTGGTCGGCTGAGAGAAGGAAAATTTGATCGGTGGTTGAGCCCCCCTATTCGTCGGAGAGAATTGTGGACCCTTCACTTCCACAAGCTTGGCCGCCTGATCTGCAGAGAGCACTTCGTGGATCTTGCGATACCATTTTTGATGCATCTCCAGGTGGATCTTGCTGCGTTCTTCGGCCGTCAGGCCCTGCACTTTCTGGATATTTTTCATGTTGGACGGGGAAAGTTCCGCTTCACCACTGACCAGCTTTTCGAGTTGTTCCTTGGTGATGCCCAGGACTTGCACCATTTCGGGATCCAGCACGACGCTGAGACCGTCGTACTGCCACCGAATCTGCTGTAGTCGGGTAAACTGCTCCGGCGGGAGAGCTTTTTTCAGTTCCGGTAAATACTTGGCTCGGACCCGGTCGGCCATGCCTCGCGGATTGGCTTGATCTTCTTCACTCGGATCGACGTAGAGTGCGAGATACTCTTTCCGTTGAGCCTGGGACAACCTTCTGAGTGCTGCGATCTCAGGTGCGTTCACATCGGGCCATAGCGATGTCCGGATATCATCGCTTAATGCAAAATCAATGAGGCTGCTCCCCGGGATGAAGGGCGCATCCTGCTCTTCATCCGCGTGCAGCGAAGGACAGAATCCCAACATCAAGCCAACGGCGAGAACCCGCACCAGCGACAGATCGAGTCGCATCACGATCAGGACCTCATCCATAGGTCAGGTACCAGCCTGACTGACTTTACAAAATGGATCGCGTCAAGTTAGAGCTCGCTCAACAAGATTTAGCTCATCATCGTCTGCTCGCGATCCGGCCCGACTGAGACGATCGAAATCGGTGTCCCGATCAATTCGGCGATCGAATCCAGATACGCCCGGGCCTGCTTCGGCAAATCACTGACCTTGCGGATGTGCGAAATCTCCTGCTTCCAGCCGGGTAACGTGCGATAGACCGGCTGCACTTCGGCCAGATCTTCCACATGACTGGGGAAGTTCATGGTCCGTTCGCCGTTGAGGTCGTAGGCTTCGCAGATTTTGACTTCATCGAGCTGACTCAGCACATCCAGCAACATCACCGACAGCGTATCCACACCGCTGATCATCGCCCCATAGCGAGTCGCCACGGCATCGAACCAGCCGCAACGCCGCGGGCGGCCAGTGACCGTGCCGTATTCATGGCCAACGTCGCGAATGTGCTGGCCGATTTCGTTGTCCAACTCGGTGGGGAACGGCCCGCCGCCGACGCGTGTGGTATACGCCTTGGCCACGCCGATCATCTTTTCAATGCGTCGTTCGGGAACACCGCTGCCACTGTGAATGCCGCACGCCGAACTGTTCGACGAGGTCACATACGGGAAGCTGCCGTGATCGATGTCGAGCAAGCTGCCTTGTGCCCCCTCGAACAACAGGCTCTTGCCAGCAGCCAGCGACTGGTGCAGATAACGGGTCGTATCGACCACGTGCGGCGCAAGCGTCTCGGCCAGCTTCGCGTAATCATCGGCGATGGCGTTCGCATCCAGCGGCTGGAATTCCGGGGACAGGGCCTTGAGGATCGTGTTCTTGGTCGCCGTAATTTCGGCGACTTTCTTACGATAGGAGGCGGCGTGATAGAGATCGCCAGTCCGAATCGCATGCGAACGGCCGATCTTATCGCGATAGCACGGTCCGATACCGCGCATGGTGGTGCCGATGGCTTCGCCCTTGCGAGCCGCTTCCATCACCGCTTCTTCAGCCATGTGGTACGGGAAAATGACGTGGGCACGATCGCTGAGCAGGAGATTTTCGCCAATTTCGATCCCCTGTGCGCGAACGCGGTCCATTTCATCCAGCATGGCGCGGGGATTAACGACCACCCCAGCGGCGATCACGCCGATCTTGCCGGGGCGCAAAATGCCGGTCGGCAACAGCGAGAGCTTATACTTCACGCCATTAAAAACCACCGTATGGCCGGCGTTGTTGCCACCCTGGTAGCGCACG
>JAQGHS010000728.1 GCA_028291605.1 Planctomycetaceae bacterium
CGGTCTATTTCAAGCCGGAAGAACTGCTTGAGTATACTTCGTCATTGTCCGCCTGGGTGTGCGCGAGCGACGAAGGGAAGTAAGGTCTATTGGTATCGTGGGACGGGTCTCCAGGCCCGTCCGTCCCTCGGCCAGCAACGTGTCGCACCCTGCGAATTTCCATGTAGCGGGACGTCGTACGACTTCCGCCGCATACGAAAAACCCAAGAATTCTTACGAATTCTTCTACTCAAAGAGCACTGACGGGCCTGGAGACCCGTCCCACGGCAGGCCCCCCTCAGCGATGCCCCACAGCCCGCCACTGATTGAGGAACTGTTGCCTGCACCGGATGTGCTGGCAGCGGTGCGGGCGGTCCGGCAGTTGCCTTGGACAATACTTCTGGACAGCGCCCTGCGTCGCGAGCACGTGGGGCGTTTTTCTTTCTTAACCGCCGATCCCTTCCGGATGCTGCACGTTCCGCAAGTGACCTACGGCAGCGATCCGTGGGTGACTCTGGCCGCTGAATTGGAACAATTCGCGACAGAATCAGTGCCGGGATTACCTCCCTTTCAAGGGGGCGTGGCCGGATTGATCGGCTACGAAGCGGGCCAGCTTTGGGAACATATCGACCGGCCGCAGCACCAGGAATTTCCTGTCGCAGACATCGCCCTGGGCGTGTATGACTGGGTACTTGCCTGGGATCATGAATCCAGCCGGGCTTGGATCATCTCTCACGGATTTCCTGAAACTGATCCACAGTTGCAGAAGATTCGGGCCCGAGAGCGGATCGCTCAAATCAAGGACTTGCTGCGTGCTACTGCTCCCACAAGTTGGACATCCCGTCTGCCCGATTTGTCGAGCGTCGAACTGGCTCCGCAGTTCCCTGTCCCCGGTCACGCCAGCGTAACCAGCAATTTTTCTCGAGACAACTATCTGCAGACGGTGCAGAAGGCAATCGACTACATCTACGCAGGCGACGTGTTTCAGGTCAATCTTTCTCAGCGGCTTCTGGCGCCTCTGCGCGAAGACCCGCTGGAGTTGTATTCGCGACTGCGAGTCCGTAATCCGGCCCCATTTGCAGGCTACTTTGAACACCCCGATTGGGTTGTGGCCAGTGCTTCCCCCGAACGGTTTGTCCGGATCGCCGAAGGTGTCGTAGAAACGCGCCCCATCAAGGGAACTCGCCGCCGCCAGACAATTCCCGAGGCCGATCTGTTTACGGGCGACGAACTGCGGGAGAGCGAAAAGGACATGGCGGAGAACGTCATGATCGTCGATCTGTTACGCAACGATCTCTCGAAAGTCTGCCGGCCCGGTTCCATCCGCGTACCCGAATTGTGCGTGGTTGAGACCTACGAGACGGTTCAACATCTCGTTTCAGAAGTGCGCGGGCAACTTCAGGCAGGAGCGACCGGTTGGGATTTACTGAGGGCTGCTTTTCCAGGTGGATCAATCACCGGAGCTCCCAAGGTGCGGGCGATGGAGATCATCGCGGAGCTGGAACCGACAGCACGCGGGCCGTACTGCGGGAGCCTATGCTACCTGGGCTTCGACGGTCAGATGGACAGTTCGATCCTGATCCGGACTTTCAGCGTCAGCCGGTGTTGGATTCAATTCCCCGTCGGCGGCGGCATCGTGGCGCAATCGGATCCCGTAAGCGAGTATCTCGAAACGCTGCATAAAGCCGCGGGGATGTTGCGCGCGCTCTAGCCTGACTCTGGAAAGTCGGGCTACAAAGTACAAACAACAAAACCGCACACGTGACGAGCACGCGTGCGGCCTGATGGTCGCGGTGTATGAAACAGTGAGTCGGGCTCTAGACAGCCCGGACGCTCACCGCACGGGGACCCTTCTGACTGATCTCGGTCTCGTACTCGACCGATTCACCTTCGGTCAGCTCTTCGAATCGCTTTCCCTGGACAGAGGACAAATGGAAGAAAATGTCCCCTTTCTCACCGGAAATGAAGCCAAAACCCTTGTCTGCAACGATCTTCTTAATGGTTCCCTGCGGCATGTCGGCCAATCCTCACACTCAAAATAATAAGCAACAACACTCTGCGACGCGATCAAACCAACTGCGGTTGTGAGCGACCTCGCCGCAACACTACAGACGACCGATTCAACGCGACTTCACCAAGGGTAGTCAGTTCACTGGTCGTCCGCATGGAAGAACACTTTAACATTCTCTTGCGCGTGTTGGAAGTAATCCGAAGGGGGAACATCCGATTATTGTGCGGATCGTGGAAGTAGTCTAAAAACGACAGAATGACTGAATTTAAGGCGATTATGGATTCGCAGGTCGGTAAAGTTGGCGCTACAATTGGGTATCAGCCAGGGCTCGCTTTATGTCCTTTCCGTCCCTTCCGTCCCTTCAGTCCTTTTTTGTCCCTTGGAATTGGTGGGAAGAAAGGGACATACCGGACTGAAACGACATAAGGGACATAAACTGCTCGAAGCCCGTTGAAATCATCGCTTGGCCACACCTGCGGAGACCTGAATCTTGACCGCCACAATGGATGTCATTCTGCATCGCACACATCCGTTATGGGATGTCATTCAAGATCAGGTGCTGCAGGTCGGCGGGTTGTTGTTTCCTTGCGAAGGATCACAATGGCAAGCCGCAATCGATTCCGGTCGCGCCAACTGGGTTGTGCTCGTGGATGGCCGAGCAGCAGTGACGGCAGCCGACTTCCAGGGCCTGGCCCAATACCTGGACTATGCCGACTCTCCGATCTGGCTGCAGCCCTCGCAGAACTCAACTGGAGCTGAGCGATTCGTCAACGAAAACTGTCCGGCAGCCGTTTCGGTCTGCTGGAACAATCCAGCACTGTATTCCATGGTCTGCGTCCGCAGATCAGCGATATCAAAAATCCCGCCCATCCGGGATGAGCCTTCAGACACCATCTGGAAGTGGCTGGTCCGAGCTGCCGGACGACCGCAGGATATTGTGAGCGCCTGTAGTTTTCCGGTTGGGGAATGGTCTTTCCGAATCGAATCTCTCGCCGGTCATGTGAATCAACCGGACGCGACGAGCGGTCCCCAACGTCCCTTCAAATTCTCTCCGACCGACATGCGCGAACTCGCTGCGCGACTTCAGGAGTCGATGCGGGAACCGAAGGAGGCTCCAGCTCAGATCTCTCGACCGGAATCGAAAAATGCCGCGCCGACGCTCATTGCGCCGGCGTGGGACTCCATTCCCAAGTTGATTTCTCAGCCCCCGGTTCCCGAAATAAATTGGTTGATCCAACACATCGAGCAGACCAAGCCCAGCCACTTCATCCCCGATTCCGCGAATGCCTCGATCGCTGATTCGGTGGCAATTAAGGCGGGCCTCTTACTGTGGCACGACGCAGCAGACGCCAGCCACCAACTTTCGCAAAGCATTGAAGGCCTTGGAAAGCGTCAAGCCGGGGACTATTGGCACGCCATCCTTCATCGCCGAGAGCCCGACTACAGCAATGCGAAGTATTGGTTTCGACAACTTCCCCTGCACCCAGTGATGACAGAACTGACCCCGTATGCCGCACGAGCTCTGCAGGACGTCAAAGAGGGGCCTGCTTGGAAGTCACGTTTGTTGGGGAAGGGGAGCTGGGATCCGTTCGCGTTCGTCGATCTGTGCGAAGATTGCTCGGATCAGGAGAATTCTCCCTTGGCCTGGGCAGCTCGACAGATTCAAGCGGCCGAGATGCAACTGCTGATGGCAGCGACCTATTGCGATACAAGCGGATACCAATGAGACGATCGCGAATGCCTTTCGTGGCCGACGCTGCCAGCGCGGGTTGTCTATGATGGTTTGGGCGATTTCAGATTTGGGGTCGGGCGTTCACAGTTCTGAGTTAGCATCAATTCTTCCCTCGTTCGAAAGCTTCGGCTCATGTCTGAACTCGCTCGTTCACCCGGCCAGAAATTCCGCGATGCGTTCGCAACGGGGACGATCGCCATTCCGGGTGTGTTCAATGCGTTGACGGCACGCCTCGCCGAACGTGCGGGATTTCAAGCGGTCTACCAATCCGGCGCCAGCTTGTCAGCGGGATTAGCTGCGGTGCCTGATATTGGTCTCCTCACCGCGACCGAGTTCGTCACGCAAGGCCGATATCTCACACAAGCGGTTTCGATTCCAGTCATCTCGGATGCCGACACCGGGTTCGGCGAACCACTCGCAGTGGAACGGACCGTGCAGCAGTATGAAGCCGCCGGTTTGGCCGGTTTGCACCTGGAAGATCAGGAAAATCCCAAGCGGTGCGGCCATCTCAACGGCAAGACGTTGGTCCCCACGGAAGTCATGGTGGCCAAGATCCTCGCGGCAGTCGCGGCGCGAAAGGATCCCTCGTTTGTGATCATCGCACGAACCGATGCCCGCGGCGTGGACGGATTTGATGCCGCCGTCGATCGATCGCGTGCTTACCTTGCGGCAGGGGCAGATATGATCTTTCCGGAGGCTCTCGAAACCGCCGATGAATTCGCTCTGTTTTCCAAAACTGTGAAGGCCCCGTTGCTCGCCAATATGACGGAATTCGGAAAGAGCCCCTTATTGTCGCTCGCCGATTTGGCGGAAATGGGATATGCCGCAGCGTTGTTTCCGGTGACGTTATTCCGAGTCGCCATGCAGGCAGTGGAGACAGCATTAACCCAACTGGCTGCCGAGGGGACGCAGCGTAATTTCGTGGACTCCATGCAAACGCGGAAACGGTTGTACGAGTTGCTAGACTACAGCGACTATGATCGGCGAGATCAGCAGTATTCGGCGGAAGCGCAGCGTTAGCCCGTAGGATGAGCACTCTTGCCCGTTTCTGTTTGATTCACCATGCCGTGTTAGCCCTGAAGACGAAGAATCTCAACGAACCGTGATGATTACCGTGAGTGACTATCGACTTCGAAATGTAAATACTGACGGGCAAGAGTGCCCGTCCTACGGGGTAAGAGGCCGATATTTCGCTCGCAGGCTGTTCGTCGCGTTCCTGATTTGTGGAGCACTTGCAGGGTGCGGAGGATCACCACCAGCAAAAGCCAATCCACAATCGACTGCGAAGAAAGCCAAGTTGAAGGCCGCCAAGACCGCAGCCGTGACCAGCCAGAGCGGGTCATCTCAGGCAGAGCCCGCCAAAATCGTCCCGGCGGAGATACCGGAAAACGCGAAGATCGTTCAGAAGATTCATCGGCCTAAAGATGATCGCCCCAAACGGGACGATCTCAAGCTGACAGAACGTGGTTTCGTGAAGGTGACCTCGGACAGGTTGATCTTGTACTCGGATCTGCCGGTTAAGGAACTCGAAGGTCTGACCGATGCGGTCGCTCAGCTTTACAGTTTAATGGAGGCCTATTTTGGGCCGTTGCCACCGCCGGACGGCGACAATCCGATCGCCTATCAGATGACCGGTTACTTGATGGCCGATGCGCAACGGTTCCGGGATGCAGGGATTCTCACAGAAGGGCCGGCCCAACCGCATGAAGGGTGGTATCTGGGTAATGAGTTCTGGTGGAACCAACAGGCGACTCCCTACTACACCCGCCACCTGATGCTGCACGAAGCCACCCATTGCTTTATGCATGTGATGCCATCCGTCGACTGCCCGCCGTGGTATGTCGAAGGGATGGCGGAACTGTTTGGGACTCACCTGCGAGATGACAAGGGGAAGTACATCTTCGGAATCATGCCCGATTCCTCGGACCGGTGCCCTGGCTGGAGTCGGGTTTCTGTCTTGCAGGACGAGATTGCGGCGGGAAAGCTTCCCTCTGTCGATGAGATCCTCGCTTACAGATTCGATGACTATGCCAAGTTGCAGCCGTATGCCTGGTCGTGGGCACTGTGCCATTTCTTGAACACCCATCCGCGCTATCAACCGCGGTTTCGTGATTTGGCCAAACAGGTGATGAACGGCGGGTTCGTGTCGATCTTCGACAAGCTATTTCGGCCCCTCAAGTCAGACTTGCGTGACGAATGGCTGTTGTTCGCTTCGCAGATCCAATACGCGCATGACATCGAGCGAAGCGCACTCGATTTTCAGCCGGGAGTGGAATTGGCTGCGTCTGGAAAACCGACCGCCGTGACGATTTCTGCCGATCATGGCTGGCAACCAACACGGGTGAAGCTCATCGCCGGGAAGAAATACCGCGTACGAGCCACCGGCCGATTTACGCTCGCCACGACCACCAAGCCATGGATCAGCGAGCCGCAGGGGATCAGCATTCGATATTTTGCTGGCCAGCCGTTAGGCCGACTGATGAGTCTAATCCGCCCCGAACCCACTGCGGATCCCGCCAACCGAGACATCTTGAAATTGATCCCCCTCGGAACCGATACGACGTTTGTGGCGTCACACAGTGGTACG
>JAQGHS010000734.1 GCA_028291605.1 Planctomycetaceae bacterium
CCGGCTGCCGCGTCTCCTCGCGTCCTTGACGGAGCGACTGGGTTGGCACAGGCGATTCCCATCTGGGCCGAAGCGATGAGCAGTTCACGACGGGTCAGCATTGTTGAAAACTCCTGCCAAAGCGCGAGGGATCAGGTTCCAGGCGATTGTACCAACTGCGATCCGAATGACATAATACGACCACGCGTACCGCATTGCTGATCTGCAAACCGGCTTAGAAAGTCTTGCCATGCGAAGTCAAATTCTGCTTGCCGTGATCGTGATGCTGTTTGCCGGTAACGCTCTGGCGGCTGATGCTTCTAAGCCAAACATCGTGTTCATCATCGCGGACGATCTCGGCTGGGGTGAGCTGGGATGTTATGGGCAGAAAAGGTACTCGACCCCGAATATCGATCGACTGGCTGCGGAGGGGATGCGGTTTACTCAGCATTACAGCGGGGCACCGGTTTGTGCGCCTTCGCGGTGCGTCCTGATGACTGGCAAGCACCTGGGACATGCGGAGGTGCGCGGCAACCTGGTGGCACGCGTGGAATTTCCCGAGTTCCCCGAAGGACAATATCCGCTTTCTGAGCAAGCCGTCACGTTTCCGCAACTGCTGCAGAAGGGGGGCTATGCCACCGGTGCGATGGGCAAGTGGGGTCTGGGACCAGTTGGCAGCACGGGCGATCCGAATCGCAAGGGGTTTGATCTGTTCTTCGGCTACAACTGCCAGGGAGTCGCTCATAGTTACTACCCGCCGCACCTCTGGAGGAACGCCGAAAAGATTATCATTAATCGTAAGCCAATTATCGCTTATGCCAAACAGCCCGAGGGTGAGGTGACTCTGGATCGTTGGATCGGTGAGACATACGCTCCGCCGTTGATGGTCGCTGAAGCGGAAAAGTTTATCGCGGCCAATCGCGAGCGGCCGTTCTTCCTCTATCTGCCCTTCATTGAGCCGCACATTGCCATCCATCCACCGAAGGCATCGGTCGACAGATTCCCCGCCGAATGGGACACCGAACCTTATCGAGGGGAATCTGGCTACCTGCCTCATCCACGACCTCGCGCGGGTTACGCCGCGATGATTACCGACCTGGACGGGTACGTCGGCCGGGTCATGGAGGCCTTGAAGCAGGCGGGAGTGTCAGGCCGAACAATGGTCGTTTTCACCAGCGACAACGGGACCACGCATCCGACCTCGCCCACTGCGCGATTTAGTGCAGGTGGAGTGGATGCCAAATTCTTTAACAGCACCGCCGGCCTGCGCGGTTATAAGGGGAGCGTCTATGAAGGCGGCCTGCGCGTACCGATGATCGTGCGCTGGCCATCTCGAGTCAAACCAGGAACCGTGAACGACACTCCAAGTTACTTCGCCGATTGGTTTCCAACGATGTGCGATGTGGTGGGGATTGAGAAGCCGAAAGACCTCGACGGCGAAAGCCTGTTGCCGGTGCTCCTTGGTGGTGCCACTCCCGCCAGTCGTAGACCGATGATCTGGGTCTTTACAGAATACGGAGGTCAAGTGGCAGTGCGCCTCGGCAACTTAAAGCTGGTGAGGCAGCGACTCAGCACCAAGCAGCCCGGCGACTGGGAAGTGTATGATCTATCGCAAGACCTTGCTGAATCGCAAAACATCGCAGCCATTCATTCCGCTGAGATCCAGCAGGCAGAGGAAGTCTTGCGACGTGAAGTCTCCGAAAATCGCCGTTTTCCGCTCGCGATTCCGGGGGTTAATGCTCCGCGCTAGTGTCGCGGTGGGGCTCATCAATTCAAAGGCTCCGTTGACGCTACGCGAGGTGGTGGACCGCTTCGATGCCGTAAACGGGAGTATTTAATCCTTCCTGCCGCGCCTTGATCTGCAATGCCAGGTAGATCGAGTAATGACGTGATTGGTGCAGATTGCCGCCGTGAAACCAAAGTGCCGGCTGCTGGGTGGGCTTCCACATGTTGCGCAACTCGCCTTCCCATGGGCCGGGGTCTTTGGTGGTTGCGGAACCTAAGCCCCAACACTTGCCGACCCGGTCGGCGACCTCCTGCGAGATCAGGCGGGCCGCCCAGCCGTTCATTGAGCCGTAGCCTGTGGCGTAGACGATGACATCGGCTGGCAGGACAGTGCCGCTCGACAGGACGACCGAATCGGGTTGGATGCGTTCGATGTTGACGCGACTGTGCAGTTTAATGTTGCCGTTGGCGATCAAGTCTGACGCCCCGACATCAATGTAGTAACCCGAGCCGCGCCGGAGGTATTTCATAAACAGTCCCGAGCCGTCGTCTCCGAAATCCAGCAGAAATCCTGCTCGCGTCAGACGCTCATAGAGGTCGGCATCGCGCCGGGCGATTTCCTGATAGATGGGGATGTGAAATGTATGCATGATGCGATAGGGAATGGAGGCGAACAGCAGGTCGGCCATTTCGGTGGTGATCCCCGCTCGGACGGCCGATTCGGAATAGAGCGGGCCCAGTGCGAGTTCCATCAGGGAACTGGATTTGGCGACATGCGTCGTCGAACGCTGCAGCATCGTCACGTCGGCATCTTGTTCCCACAATGCGGCGCAGATATCGTGGGCCGAATTATTGGAGCCGACGACAACGCACTTCTTGCCGCGATAGTCGTCGACCCCCCGGAACTGACTGGAGTGGCATTGGGTTCCACGAAACGATTCGGCACCGGGGACCTTGGGGATATTCGGCATGCCCGACATTCCGGTGGCCAGGACCAGTTGCTTGGGCCGCAGTACGATTGTCTTGCCTTCGCGTTCGACCGTCACCGACCAGTCTTGTGTCTCGGGATGATATTCGGCGCCGCGGCAGACAGTCGAATGCCAATAGTTTAATTCCATGACCCTCGTGTACATCTCCAGCCAGTCCCCGATTTTGTCCTTGGGCGAGAACACCGGCCAATGATCCGGGAACGGAAGATAAGGGAGATGGTCATACCAGACCGGGTCGTGCAGGCAGAGGGATTTATAACGCTTTCGCCACGAATCGCCGGGTCGCTCGTTCTTTTCAATAATGATGGTCGGCACGTTGAGACGTTTCAACCGAGCTGCCAATCCGATTCCGCCCTGCCCTCCACCGATAATGACGCAATACGGTTGGGTCACAGTCCCCAATTCCGCTTCATCCAGAGTCTTGCGTTCCAGCCACGTCTTCCGATTCTTGAACACGCCGTGTTGAGCACCTGCCGGACGGGTCGGTCCGCAGTGTTCTTCGTATCCCTTGAGTTCCGTCATCGTCGTGAGCAGAGTCCAGCACTTTCCCGCTTTCAATCGGAGGTAGCCTTTGCCCCGCGCGAGTGCCGTTTCAAATGTGAACCAGGCGGTCGTCACGTCGTTTTCTGTGGTTGCTTCGCCTGTGATCCGCCAATTGGCTGGTTGCACGTCCGAAAGTGTCGCTTCCAGCATTGCTTGGATCTGTGCTTTGCCTTCCAGCGTTGTGATGTTCCAGGTGAAGGAAATCAGGTCGCGCCAATAGCACGCATCGCAGAACAGGTCGACCGCTGTGGTCCAATCCTGGCGATCAAGTGCAGTACTAAACTCCGTCAGCCATGCGGTGGCCTCGAGTGTTGGGGACCCCTGTTGCTCGATCATGATCAATCACCTTTTCGCGCGGCGCACGCTCGGGTGGAAATATGGGCGTCATTAATGATTGCGTTGTCGTCTTCACTTCAGCGGAAAATGCGACGGCCGAGGCGGCCATCCTACATGCCTTGCAGTAAAACGGATGTCATTCACCAAGCTGCAAAACATTCAATCGCGAAGGCCGCTCGGTCGAGAAATAGACGCGTTGGGTGGCCTTCTGAAAGTCAGCGGCTTTGGCCGTGGGGATGTTTATGAACGATTGTGGATTGCGATCCACCAGCGGGAACCAGGTGCTCTGGATCTGGACCATGATCCGGTGGCCGGGGCGGAAGGTATGGTTGATGTCTGGGATGGCGAAGCGAATCGCGGTGGGTTCGCCGGGTTTGAACGGTTCGGGTTTTTCCAGGCTGTTGCGGAATTTGCCGCGGATGACGTCACCTCGAATGAGTTGCTGGTAGCCGCCCATCTTGACGCCGGTCGGGTTGGGGTTGAGATCGGGGTAGTCATCCGGAAACACGTCGACCAGTTTCACGATCCAGTCCGAATCAGTGCCTGTGGTGGAGACGTGCAGTTCGGCCCCGATCTTTCCGACCAAGGTTGTATCGGCGGTCAAGACGTCGGTGGTGTAAGTCAGGACGTCCGTGCGTCGGCTGGCAAAGCGCTGGTCGCTGACCATGTATTCCGCAGCCATTCCGATGACGGTCTTATCGATGAAGGGGACTGGTTTGGCGGGATCGCTGACGTATTCGTCGTATTCGCCAGCCGCGCTGGAGCGTGGTGGATCGTCCAGAGACAATTTGCCGTTCGGATGGAACGAGAGCGTTTTCGGCTTGGCGTTCTTGGGTGGCCAGGTGTCGTATTTGCGCCATTGGTTGGTGCCCGTTTCGAACATCCAGGCCTCGGGGAACTTGCCGTCACCCTTGCCTTTCAAATGAAACTGGAAGAAGGGAAACTCGATGGATTCGCGATAGTAGGCGCCGGTCTTCGATCCGAAACGGATGTCTCCTAAGGCGTCGCCGTCGCTCTTGCTCCAGCCTCCGTGCAGCCAGGGGCCCATGACGATGCTATTGGATGCGCCTGGGCTATTGGCTTCGACCGACTTATAAGTTTCCAGGGCTCCGAACAAGTTTTCCGCATCATACCAGCCGCCTACGGTAAGCACGGCCGGCTTGATGTTTTTCAGATGTGGCCGCAGATTGCGGGCCTTCCAGAAATCGTCGTAGGTTTCGTGGCTGAGAGCTTCCTTCCAGAAGGCGACATCGTCTTTGAAATAGTTGGTGTTGGCGTTCGCGAGGGGCCCCATTCGCAAGAAGAAATCGTACCCGTCTGGCGTTTCGTGTTCGAAGGGCACGTCGAACTTCTTTGTGGGTTCGGGACGCGGGCGACCGAATTTCGCGATGAAGTTAAAGAAATGCGGCAGCATCAAGGCTCCGTTGTGATGCCAGTCGTCGCCGACGAACCAATCGTTTATTGGAGCTTGAGGCGAGGCGGCTTTAAGGGCCGGGTGGGCGTCGATCATTCCGGCCGCAGTATAGAAGCCGGGATAGGAAACTCCCCATTGGCCCACCTTGCCGTTGTTGTTGGGAACGTGCTTGACCAGCCAGTCGATGGTGTCCCAGGTGTCTGTGCTTTCGTCGAAGTCTTGCGGTCCTTTCTTCACCAGATGAGGCCGCATGTTGACCATTTCGCCCTCGGACATCCACCTGCCGCGGACGTCCTGGTAGACGAAGATGTAGCCATCTTTGGCGAACAACGGGGAGGGACCGAGCTCCGACGGGTATTGATCGACGCCATACGGTTTGACGTTGTAGGGAGTCCGCTTCATCAAGATGGGGTATGTCTGCGAATCGTCTTTGGGGACGTAGACCGCCGTGAAGAGTTTCTTGCCATCGCGCATCTGAATGCGAAACTCGTACTTCGTGAAGGTGGCCTGGATCTGTTCGAGTCCCTGGGCGGCAGAAACGTGTGGGATGAGCAGCACAAATCCGACAACGAGAAGCAATCGAATGCTCGGCAATGGCATTGTTGGCCCCCTACTGTGGTGACTTGATCAACGAAAGTTTATGGATTATCACCAAGA
>JAQGHS010000753.1 GCA_028291605.1 Planctomycetaceae bacterium
GGATACGTCAATCGTCCGAACGAAAGTCTCCGGAATGGATGAGGAACGCGAGCGTGAGATCGTGCGCGGCCTGCTGGACGGGCAAGCGGACGCTTGGCGCGCGTGCCATGACGCATTTGCCGAGACGGTCTGGCGGGTGGTGGCGCGGGCCATGGGGCCGTATTCGTCAGAAATTCCGGACGTCGTGCAGGAAACATTCCTCGCGGCGGCCCATTCAGTTCATACCTACCAGCCTGATCGCGGCACACTGGGCTACTGGCTGCTGGGGATTGCCCGGCGGCAGGTCGCCTTGCACTACCGCCGCGAAGGACGACATTCACGGCTGCGGCGAGCGATGACAGCGCTCGTCGAAGCCGATTGGAAAATTGATGCCGGCTGGCTGCAGGACCAGGCAGACAAGACAGAACAACCCCCCGAAGAAGAACTCGAAACGGCCGAAATTGCCACGCTGGTTCGAGCCGCCCTGACCGAACTACCCGCAGATTACGAAACCTTGTTAACCGCACGGTATCTCGACGAGATTTCCGTGGAGGATTTGGCACGGACGGAGGAGACCACGGAAGTGGCGATTCGCTCGAAATTGGCCCGCGCTCGGCGAGCCCTCAAGGAGGTCTTCTTAAGCAAGGGCTGCGTTGCCGAAAGCGCGCCGGCCAGGGAACACCATGCGTCGTAACGATCTGACTACCGATGAATTGCGTTTCGAGCGACTGCTGCGGTCGCTCAACCGAGGCCCGGCTGCGCCCGATCCGGAGTTCCTGCGGCAGTTGAAAGAGACTTCGACCGCCGCCTTCCTGGCGGCACGTCCGGCGCAACCACGTGCGGCCCGTGTGTCCAACGACCCGCCGCCGAATCCGTTTGCGGGACGTCGTCGTTTGCGGTCGTTGCGAGTGGCCATCTTCTCGTCGGTGGCGGCTTTGTTGTTGGTCGGCATGTTGTCCCCTGCCCTGTTTCCCTCGCGCGGTATCGAGTTGGGGATTGCGCTGGATAATTTGAAGCGTGCGTCTTCTTATGAAATCGAATTTCAGAATGGCGCGGGCTCGAACACACTGGTCTTCGCTCGAGGAGATAACGCCGCACTACATTGGCGCCGGGACTTTGCGAGTGGCAATTCCGAAGTGTCGGATGGGATTTCGACCTACTTTGTGAATCGCGGCAATAACTCCGTTCATCCGTCCCCTTTGGAAGAAGAGACGATTGCGCCGACGTTCGTGGAAGACGAACTGATGGCTGGCCTGAATGTGAATGACCCGGCCGTGCAGTCATCGTTAATGAAGCAGCGTCCTGAAACGACGGTGAATCAAAATGGCCGGCCTGTACTCGTCTACAACTACCAGACGCCGGATAAGGACCACGTGGGACAGACCCTGTCCATCAACGCGACCGTCAACGCGGATAACAACACGTTGCTGGCGATCAACTCTGAAGTTCTGGACGCCAACGGCATTTCGAAATTCAAGGCGAACGCGGACGTCAAGTCGGTAAATTCGGCGATTCCGATTGATCGCTTTCAGATCGATCCGCTGGCTGAACCGAGCGAACAGATCGCGATGGTTGAGGACGTCCAGGGGCAGGCCGTGATGGATGATTTGACTCCGTTGCCTGCGATGAATCAAGCCGTGGAGGGGGCCACACTTCAATCTGATATCCGGAATCGAGCGGCGAACGGTCTGGCTTACAATACGCGCCAACTGCGAGGTAACGCGCTCGACGCTTACCAGGATGCAGGACCAGAAGCGGCGGCCGCTGCCGTACCTGCAGCGGATGAGATATCGCGGGCTGGACTGGCAGGTGAGAAGAACATCGAGCAGCTCAAGCAGAAGCGAGCGGCGGTTGCGAAAGCCTATGCGCCGAGCGCTCGGAACGCACCGTCACCCATTTTGCCGAAGGAACCGCAAGGTGGACTTGGAGGGCTGGGAGTCGCCAAGGGCGAGGCGGGGGCTGACAAATCTCGCGACGGTGATTCGAAGTCGGATGCACTGACGGTGGTTGCGGGACAAAGAATGATGAAAGGGGCGAAGGCTCAGGGGGCGATGGGTGTTGGAGTGGGCGGAGGTGGATTAGGCGGGGGCGGAGAAGGACAGTCGGCTCCGGTGTCTGCCAAGAAATTGGCTGCGGACCGCAATGAGCTCAACCTGGCAGCCAAAGATGCAGTGCCAGCCCCTCCGGCAGCGCCTGCGGCGGCGGTCGCACGCCGGATGTTTCGAAATGAAACTCTACTGCAGTCCGATGAGGCCGAATCGACCAAGAGGGAGATTGCCAAATCAGGGAAATTCGCCGGCCAGAAGCCTGCCCAGCAAGATGTCGCGCAACAAGTGGGCTTGGGACAGCTGAAGACCGCTCAGAATGGAGCCGTGGCCGATTCAAAGATTTCGACGGGGCGTTCGGCCGCTGCTTCTGAAGCCAAGCGAAAGTCTGGTGTGATGGCCGATGGTTCTGGCAAGCAAAAGGAATCCTTCGCCGATGCGGAACTGGACTTGAAGGAACGGCAGTCACCCGTGAGCGTTGAGGAGAAGAAACAATTCCCCAAAGGTCAGATGCTGGAAAAGCGGACCGCGAACTTGGGAGATACGCCTGTCAGTGAAGCCCTGACGTCGCAGTACGGTCAGCAACAGTATAGTAAGCAATCGGTGAAGCTCAACATGGCGGCTAACACCTCACAATTATCACAACTAGGTGTTAGCAACCGTTTGGGAGATTATGGATTCGTTCGGCGCCAGGTGGAGGTCCAGAGCGAGTTGCATCCGGGCGGCGTGCTGAAGACAGACGCTGATCCGTCCAACGTGGTCTGGGCACGCCTGGCCAACGATGCCGATCTGGTAGTGGGACCGGGCTCAGAGGTCTTGCTGTTGAAGCCGACCGAGGTTCGCTTGCAGGCGGGCGAACTGATGCTGAATGTTCCCGTAGGTGATCAGGTTGATCTGCTGGGGCCCGATGCGCCGCCGCCGCCAAATGAGGTTGAGAATTCCAGATCCAACTACCGCCGGAATTCGCAGCAGCTGAAAGTCGCTGTGTCGCGGCAGCAAGTGACGGGGCGCGGGGTGTTCCGGATTGAAAACAATCAGCTGCAACGTGTCGATCAGGAACCACCCTGGCTGGCCAACTACTTTGCCAAGCAGAGCACCGCGAAGCAGAACTCGCAGTCATTGAGCCGACAACCGACCCTGCCCCGTGGCAACTCGATTGAGGCCAGTGGCAAGCCGGGCATGAGGCCCGAATCGGCAACTCAACAGGCAGCACCACGGCCTAAGTAGCGGTGGCCGCGTTACCGTAGGACGGGTCTCCAGGCCCGTCAGAGCCCGTAACATTTGACGCGAATCGTGGTTAATCCCTCGCGAGCTTCGCGCAGCGCAGGCAGCCAATGGTTTAGCGAGTTTCAATTGCTTCAATCAACCCAATTGGGGTGCTACTGGCTCCGCCAGTGCTCGCAGACTATTCGGTGGCTGTCCGGCGAAGCACTGGCAGAGCCCGTGGCACCCGAATTCGCCTTATTGAAGCGTTTCCGGCCCGTTTAACCAATGGAAGCCTGCGCTGCGCGAAGCTCGCGAGGGTCTGATCTTTATCAATTCGATTATTACGGGACCCGGACGGGCCTGGAGACCCGTCCCACGACACTTGCGCGACCTGTAGCGATTACCTCGAATTTAGCGGGTTTATCGCCTATCATCCGGAGTGAGGTCAAAATGCCTCAATTAGGCACGGGGTGCGGATTTTGACTCATCCGGGGCCAATATCCCTCACTCACGTCGCGAATTCTGCTTGCGAAGGGTGGTCTGGGGCGCACAATGAACAAACAGAGCGTGTGATTTTTGCGAGATCTTCGGAGCCTGTCATTATGTCGCGATTTCGATGGTTGCTGGCAATCAGCATGGCCTGCTGCTCAATAGGAGTAGCTGTGGCCGACAATACCGATCCTAAGTACACACTGATGGATCCGGATGGCAAGGATCAGGATTTTGATCTGCAGGGTGAGTTCAAGGGAACGGCTCAGTTGAGCAAGTTTTCCTCGGGCGTGTTCGGCCTGCAGGTGGTTTCGATGGGCGGCGGCCGGTTTCAAGGCCAGCTCCTGATTGGCGGCTTGCCGGGTGACGGCTGGAATGGATTTGCCCGCATCCGCTTGATTGGCGAACGCGAAGGCCGCAAATTGATCCTGCACGGCGGACCATACTCGGTGTTCATTCAAGGTATGGGCAAACGAGCGACCATCAAGTTTGAGGCCGGTGATATCTCGCTGGGTGAACTCGAACGCGTGCATCGTGTCAGTCCGACGATGGGATCCGCTCCGGCTGCCGGCGGTGCCTTGCTGTTCGGCGGCACGGCCCCGGACGAAGATCAGCCTCTGGAAAACATCGGCACACTCTGCTGGCAAAAGGCGAAACTGACTGACGAGGGGTTGCTGCTGGCGGGGACCAAGACGACCCATTTGTATAACGACTTCATCCTGCATGTGGAGTTCCGCGTGCCGTTCATGCCGAATGCTCGCGGTCAGGCTCGTGCCAACAGTGGCGTCTATCTGAACGGTCGCCAGGAAGTTCAAATCATGGATTCATTCGGCCTGGCTGGAGCCGAAGACGAAATGGGAGCGATCTACAAGTACAAGAAGCCTGATATCAATATGGCGTTCCCCCCCTTGACTTGGCAGACCTATGACATCAAGTACAAAGGCCCGGTGTTTAACTCGCGGGGCAAGAAGATCGATAATGCTGTGATTTCTGTCGATCACAACGGAGTTACGGTCCAAGATAACGTCGAAGTGGACGGCCCGACTGGTACTGGTCCGGAAGAGACTTCGATCTTGTTGCCGTTACAATTGCAGGATGATGGAGGCCAAGTCGTCTTCCGCAACGTCTGGATTTCTCCGATCGATCCCCCTGCTCCGCCCCCGGCACCCTGGTGCTGCAAAGGCCGGAAATGTTGGCCCGCTTACTAACGCATTCGGTAGCGCAGAAGTTTGAAGAGATGCCAACTGCCCCCGGATCACCGGGGGCGGTTGTTTTCTTTGATGACGGCGGAGCCGGAACTTTTACGTAGCCGAGGTCGCCAAGACTTCGGGCGATTTCACCATGCGGCCAGAACTCTGGGCGAGTTCTGCTACGAAACCGTTTGCCCGTCGCCCGCCTTTGAATCTATTTGGCATCCAACAGCCATACTGGATGACCTCCCCAGTACGGGGTTTCGGTCACTTGGAAGAATTGACTTGCGGCCTCGCGAATTGCCCGGGGAGTGTACAGCAACTTCAGGCGCGATCCCTGTTCCGTGTCTCGGATATGTTTTTGCACTCGGTCAAAAGACACCCGATTGTGAAAAATCACGCGTCCCGAACAAACTTGCCTGATCTATCGAAAGATCTCCAGATGATCCTGGCTCAGCGCGGGCGCAATGGGACTTCCGAAGAAGAGATACTGATACGTGTTGACCAACAACACGGTTTGAAACGGTCCCCCGAACTCGTCAATTCTCGCAGCCATTTCGGACAATGTGAGCCGCGCGATC
>JAQGHS010000754.1 GCA_028291605.1 Planctomycetaceae bacterium
GATCGAGGGCGTCGACGACCATGCGGATGTCGGCACTGTTCTTGCCGCTCATTTTGCTTTGCGGAATGTCGATCAGTTCGATTCCCTGATGGTGAAATTCGCGGACGGAATCTTCGTAATTGCGCCAGTCGCAATAGGCGCGCTTGTAGACGATACGCCCTTTTTCGAGCAGACGTTTCAGTACCAGAGGGATCTGGAACCTTCCGCTTTGCATGTGCCGAACCCCGATTGCCAGGTTCTCAAAGTCGATAAATACGGCAATCAACGGCTCGTCAGACATGGGATTTCCCGTGTGTCACTGAATGTCAGATGGAATTGAATGCCATGAGATTGGATCCCTGAGGGATGGCACCGTCACCACAGGTGCGACAATGGTAACCGATTGGCCGCCAGAATCGAAGTTGACCAACGTAGGATAGGCATCCTGCCTGTCAGGTCAGTCTTGCTCGACAGGCAGGATGCCTATCCTACGAGCCAGCAAAAGATGACAAACACGCACAGCAGGAATCCCACCACAAACCACCAGGGTTTGGGAGCGGGAGGTGCGTCTTCGTCGGAAAGGTAGCGTTCACAATACGGACAGCGCTCTGCGTCTTCGTGAATTTCACGGCGGCAATAAGGGCAGGGAATCGTGTCGGCAGTATCGTCGCCGTAGTCCTCGCTGTCCCAGGAAGATTCGTTGTCTTCCCATGAGGGTTGGTCATCGTCCCAGTCGTCATCTTCCTGCACGCGACGACCCATTTGAATGTTTCCTGGTTTCCAAGTTTTGTGATCGGAATGCCTGCCCTGACTGGACGGGGCTCACCGGCCAATACTCTTTTATCGATAGACTGTGGTACTTATCGCTCTCCTCAAAGTTTGGAGAGACGACGGCCGGGGCGGCCATCCTACGGATATCAGAATCGCCTCAGTGAGTACGGTTCCGCATTCAGTGAGGTCGGCTTGCCGTCAATCATCTCCGCGATCATCTGGCCTGTCGCCGGCGACATGGATACACCCAGCATGTTGTGACCAGCGGCAATCCAGACGTTGCGCGAATGCGGACTGCGGTCGATGATGGGCAGGCTGTCATAGGTCATCGGACGCCAGCCGCACCATTCCTCTTCAACTGCTTGCGCCGGAGATTCCAGCAGGTAATGACTGGCACCCTCACGCAAATAGTCCAGCCGGCGACGATCCAGTGTGGCATCGTAGCCCGCGAATTCCATGGTGGAACCCAGCCGATAACCCGCTTGAAAGGGGGTCACCGCGACTCGATGTTCTTCGAACATGAGTGGATAAGTGGGACAGCGCGCGGGACGAGACAGGGTAATGGAGTAGCCCTTTCCCGGTTGGATGGGAATCTGGCAACCGAGTTCGCGATTGAGCTGCGGTGTCCAGGCGCCCGCCGCGATCACGAAGGCGTCGGCCGGTATGTCTCCCTGCGTGGTACTGAGCGCAACCGTGCGATCTTGATCCTGGACCAGGCGTTGCACGACGCAATTTTCGCGCAACGTGACCCCCTTCTCCAGCAGAATCCTCCGCCAGGACGACATCAGTTTGTCTGGTCGCAAGTGGGCGTCGTCGGGATACAGGAAGCCGCCCGCGAGACCCGGCTTGAGTGTCGGCTCCAGTTCATTCACGCTGGCCCCGTCGTAGCGATCGATGGCCAGGCCGAATTGTTCACGCAGCAGCGTGGCGGTTTCGGCATGGTGTTGCAGCCCGGCGAGCGACTGGAAAACGAACAAGAGGCCACGCGTTTCCCAGTCGCAATGAAACGGTTCTGAAGCAAACAGTTGGTCATAAAGCCGGCGCGAGGTGTGCAGCAGTTCGTGAATCGGTCCCGCTGCGCGGAGCATCTGACTCGTGTTACAGCGCCGGGCGAATTGTAAGAGCCACCACCACAGTGTCGGGTCAAGTCGCGGCTTGATCCGAAACGGCGCGGTGGGTTTGAAGAGCGATCGCAGAGCCATCCCAATTGCACCCGGCGACGTCAACGGCAGGACATGGCTGGGGCTGATGAATCCGCAATTTCCGTGCGAGCAGCCCCGCCCAAACTCGTTGCGGTCGACGATGGTCACCTGCCGCCCGTCGCGCGCCAGGTAGTAAGCACACGCGGCCCCAATGACACCGCCACCCACGATGACTACGTGGTGATGTGGGCTAATATTGGACGAAGTCTCAGAGGTCACAGCTGATCCATTCTTCAAATCGTTAATGCCTGCGAACGTTCTCGCGATCCGGGCATTGTTACCATGAGCGGCAATGATATCGCAACAATGTCCATAGCCGCGATCACCGCCGCTACCAGTACCGGTGGATGCGTCACTTCGTCGACTGGATTTGGTCATTGGACATTCTTTCGTCAATCTGGTTTCGACATTCGTCATTTGAACGCCCACATCCAGCTTGCGGAATTTTCATCCCCGTCCCGGTCGCTCTCCACGTTCTTTTCAGTCGTTCTTGATCGTTTTGCAGACTCCGAGTAAGATCCAAGCCACAAACCGTTTACTTCAAACTCATCCAGGAAAAGTCTCTCGCACGCCGATCATGTCGAAAGTCACCGATATTCGCATTGTCGACGCTGTTTGCTCGTTTGAGCCCGTCAAGTTCCGCACTCCGCTGAAATTCGGTGGCCGGATCATTGAAAGCTCCGAGTTGATCAACGTCGAAATCAAGGTCGAGACCCGTAACGGGCGTCATGCAGTGGGTTTGGGCAGCATGCCCCTCGGTCAGATTTGGGCGTGGCCCTCATCGACCGTGTCCCCCGAGCAAGCCGCCGGAGCGATGAAGCAATTTGCCCTCGAGGCGACGGATATGCTCGCGGCGTATCCCGACTTCGATCATCCGCTGGACATCATTTATCGCACGTCGGCCGAATACGCCCATTTAGGGCAGAAGATCTCGCGGCAGTTGAAACTCCCCGAAGTCATGCCGCCGCTGGCTGAACTGGTGGCTGCGAGTCCGCTCGATGCCGCCGTGCATGATGCTTACGGACGTGTGCTCGGAATCAACAGTTACAACGCGTTGTCCAAGGAATTTGCGAACTGTGATCTCTCCGAATACCTGGATGATCAGTTTGCCGGCGAGTACCTCGACAAATACACGCTGCGGACTCCCAAACCCAAGTTGCCGTTGTATCACTTGATTGGGGCTGTCGACCCGCTGACGAGCGACGAAGTCCAAAAGCCGGTTGGGGATAAGCTTCCCGAAACATTGGGGCAGTGGATTGCGGCCGACGGTTTGACGCATCTGAAGATCAAGCTGGCCGGCGATAACCTGCAATGGGATATCGATCGAGTCCTGGCTGTGGATCAGGTGGCGATTGAAGCTCAGGGCAAACGGGGTTGCACCCAGTGGTTCTATTCGCTGGACTTCAATGAGAAATGCGCGAACGTCGATTATGTCCTGGAGTTTCTGAAGAAGATTCAGGCGCAGTCTCCGGCAGCCTATGATCGCATTCAGTACATTGAGCAGCCCACAAATCGGGACCTCAAGGCACATCCTGAAAACAAGATGCACGCCGCGGCCAAGTTGAAGCCGGTGGTCATTGATGAATCGCTGATCGACTACGAGAGCCTGCTGCTAAGCCGTGAGTTGGGCTATTCCGGGGTGGCGTTGAAGGCCTGCAAGGGTCATACGGACGCCTTGTTGCTGGGTGCCGCCGCACAGAAGTTTGGGATGTTCCTCTGCGTGCAGGATCTGACTTGTCCCGGGTTTTCGTTCCTCCACTCGGCGAGCCTGGCGGCCAGAATTCCGGGTGTGGCAGCGATCGAAGGCAATGGCCGACAATACTGCCCGGGTGCCAACCGTGCGTGGAAGCCCCGTTATCCGACGATGTTTGACATCAAGGATGGAACGGTGGGAACGGCGGCACTCGATGGCGATGGGTTGGGATTCTAAGGTCTTCGTAGGCGAGTGTGCCGATACTACGAATCTATTCGGGCCATCAACGAGCTTGAACCTACGGCCAGATCGCGAAACTGAGTTCCTCGATCGACGAAATTCCGGAAACTATCGTAGCTCGCACATCCAGGTGATAAAAGCAGGATATCCCCCCGCATTGATTCCGAAACGGCCCAGTTAAAAGCCGTTGGGAAATCTTCGCAGACCCGGCGGCGAATGCGTTTCTCAGGATCAAACTGATCGAGTAATTCATTCAACCGAGGTCCCGTGGTTCCCATCAGCGCCACCGCTTTGACCGGTTTCAATGCGATCGCATACGCCATCTCGGTAAGGTCGCTGCCTTTGTCGTAGCCCCCGGCAAACAGAATGATCGGCTGCTCGAAGGCCGCCAAGGCGACGATAGCCGATTCAGGGGTCGTGGCGAGTGAGTCGTTGTAGAACTGACGGCCCGCGACAGCGGCGACCAATTCCAGCCGATGTGGCAATGCTTTGTAACCGCGTAGTCCGCGTTCGATTGCTTCAACAGGCGCTTCTAATGCACACGCGGCACAGGCCGCGGCGAGTGCGTTTTGCAGATTGTGAACGCCCGGCAGGCTGAGCCACTCGGGCACCGCAAGTCGCCGTTCCTGCCCGGCGAAGCGAAAGACTGCATGATCTTTTCCTTCCAGAAAGAGTCCCTCGCGGCCGGTATCCTTGAGACCGAAATACAATGTTGGGCCACGGGTGGACCAGGACGCAACAAAGGCGTCGTCCTGATTGAGAATCGCGAAGTCTGCGGGAGTTTGCCAACGTAGGATCGCTTGTTTGGCCAGGCGGTAATTTTCCAGCGTTCCGTGTCGATCCAGATGGTTGGCCGAGAAATTGGTGACAATGGCCACGTGCGGGCTACGTTGCAGTCGGTCGAGATCTTCTAATTGAAAGCTGCTGAGCTCAAGTACGACCGCGTCGCTGGGCTGGATCTCAGCCACGTTTGGCAGCAGGCTGCGGCCGATGTTGCCCCCCAGCCAGCAAGTGCGGCCGGTCGCCTGAAGAATGGCGTGTGTCATCGCAGTCGTGGTCGACTTGCCGTTGCTGCCGGTAACGGCGATGACACGCGCGGGATTCAATTCCCAAAAGAGATTCATCTCGCTGGTGAGTGGCACTCCGGCGTCGATCGCTATCCGCAGGAACGGGTTGTCCTTCGGAACCGCGGGACTGACGACGAGCAGTTCAGCGGTTGAAAAATCCTCACGCTGATGTCCACCCAGGTGATAGGTGATGGAGGGAATCTCTGCCAGTTGTGCCAGTGATTCTGACAACTCGGCAGCGGACCGGTTATCGGTCACCGTGACCCGTGCGCCCTGTTGAGCGAGAAACTGGACTGCACCAAGCCCACCCCCGAAGCTCCCCAGGCCCATCACGGTAACGCGTCGGTCGTGGAGATCCATGTGAATGAGAGTCGTTGATCGCTCCGCGATCGAAACGCGAACGCAGTAGCGAGGTGGGATCAGTGAAGAGGTTAATTGCCTTATCGACGGTGCGCCAGACCCTCGGCGCTAGCCGATGAGAACAGTTGGACGCCTCGCGATTAGAACACATTCACTGTATCAAGTCGAAGGTACGACTGAACTCGAAAAGTTTTCTCAGCCTGTTTCTGCGCCCGCGTTTCGATCGCGGAGCGATCAACGACTTTCATTGCCGGCGCAAAAAAACACAGCCCGCTTGGGGGAAAGCGGGCTGTGGCAGGGACGAGTCGGCAGACTCTCCCCGAAGACGCTGACTTGAAATGGCAGACGGTTCGACCAGGGTCGCCAACTGGTTTACGCCGCCTTCTCCTGAGCTGACATAGTGTGTTCCGCAAAATCGGGTCGCGCCAACCGTAATTGCGGCCGGTCGGCCAGTTTCTGAGCCTGTTGTGCGGCCGGATTCAAGTACTTGCTGAAGAACATGATGCTGCCTGAAAGTAGCAATGCACCGCAGCAACAAGCTAACGCGATCGCATCGTCTGACGCATGCTGGAACAAGTCCATCACAATCCATCTCCTTGCGACGAAGGTCCGCGCGTCCCATCGCGTAACCTTCCAAACCTTCACGGGAGGAACATCCCCAGGGAACCGATACGAAATCCTTCTGGTAACCAGAATTGCTTCGTACCTGAAGTATCTTCGGCCAGACTTGGAACAAGGCTTCAATCGGGTTGCGAAACTGTCAGGTGATTTCGCGAGGGTTGAGATCTATTCGTTGCAGTCGGCCGAGGCAGTCCTGACCGTTCCATCTTGCGCAACTGACAGAATTCCAAACGGCGTGTCGGGTCCGGTCGTGACTGTTCCCGAATCGGATCAGCCCGTATCCCGCTCCGTCCCATTTCGCCGCCAGACACTTTTCGATAATCTGCAGCTTGAAAGAAGTTGGTGACAGAACAGCGCAAAGCGAGGCCACCAACTTCATAGGAGAAGCGCAAATGGGATTCGTAATCGGCATGGATGAAGCGGGCTACGGTCCGAATCTCGGGCCGCTGGTGGTCACGGCGACAGTTTGGGAAGTTCCCGGCGCTCCCAAGTCCACCAAGTTCTGGGACCAATTCGAAGGTTTGGTCGTTCAGCACGCCCCTCGTTCGGCTGACGAAATTCAAATCGCCGACTCCAAAGTGGTCCACGATATCGCCAAAGGCGTCGGGCCTCTGGAACGAGGTGTCCTGGCGGCCTGGGGGTTGATGGAGCAGTTGCCGACCAGCCTGAAGGCCTGGTGGGACCGCATCGCAACCAATCCACTGACCTTGAACACGTCCAGTGTGCCGCACAACGAGCCGTGGTTTCACGACAGCGATATTGCCGTGCCGCAGCAGACGCCGCATGAGGAAGTGGCTCATCTCTCGAGGTTGTGGGCGACGCGTTGCACCGAGAAAAAAATTCGTCTCCGGGCCATTCGTTCAGACATTGTGCTGACTCGTCGGTTTAATACTCTGACGACGCATCACGATAGCAAAGGTCTGGCGTTGTCGGGGATCAGCATGCGACTGTTGGAAGAAGTCCTGCCGCTGACTGACGGGCAACCGACGCTTGTGTGGTGCGACAAACATGGCGGTCGCAATCGCTACGACGAACTCTTGCAGGACATCGCCGGTGAGACCTTTATCAAACGTCTGGAAGAGGGACCTGAGCTCAGTCGTTATCGCATCGGCAAGACGGAAGTCTGTTTTCAGACGCGGGCGGAGGCTCATCTGCCGGTCGCGCTGGCGTCGATGGTCAGCAAGTACTGGCGTGAGTCAACGATGACGTTATTCAACCAATTCTGGCAGAAGCATCATCCGGAGCTCAAGCCGACGAAAGGCTATCCCGGGGACGCGAAACGCTTCAAAGAGGACATTGCGGCAATTCAGCAGCGTTTAGGGATTGAAGAGCTGGATTTGTGGCGGGCTCGCTAAAGCGACCGACTTCGTGTCAGGTGCAATTTCAGGAGTGTATAGCCACAGACGGACACAGAAAATCACAGAATGAAGAGAAACGACGTGCATCTTCGTTCTGTGATTTTCTGTGTCCTTCTGTGGCTTAAAATCTTCTCCAGTTTTGTTCACACGTCTTGATAGGTGCGCCTACTGGGCCGTCTTCGCCGAGTCCTTCTCGGGCTGCACGCTCTTTGTGGCGAAGAATGTTTCGAAGATCGCCTTGTCGACGTCAATCAGGCTGATCTGGAACTGATCAATGAATTCGTGCAAACCCGAATTCATGATGTCGCTGGCCTGGGTGAAATCGAACTCCGCCCGTAACCGTCCCAGCAGCTTTTCAGCTCGATTTTGAAACGTCCCGTCGGGAGCCCCCGAAATGGCTCGCAGAGATTCCTCGGCGCGACACAAGCAGGAACGTACGGATCTCGGAAATTCCCGATCCAGCATGAGAAAATCGACAACATGCGTGGGCGTAATGCGCCCGCGGACGCGACGATACATTTCTAGCGCACTGGCCGATTTCAACAGAGCCGACCACTGAATGATGTCGATTGGCGTGCCGACATCCTGAGTCGTGGGCAGCAGGATGAAATACTTCACATCCAGGATGCGGGATGTCTTGTCCGCTCGTTCCAGCATGCGTCCCAGGCGGGCAAAATGCCACGCCTCGGTCTGAGACATGATGGATTCGGTGATCCCGACAATCAGGTGGCTCGAGATCTTCACCTGTTCGAGAAACATCGACGCATTGTCGAACGTATCTTCGGTCGCGGCTCCGCGGACGAACAGGTAGAACTTGTTGAGTTCTTCCCACAACACTGAAGGCAAAGCGCCACGAATGGTGCGGGCATTTTCTCGGGCCGCTGACAAGCACGATAAGATCGAGTTGGGATTCTTGCGGTTAAACGTCAGGAACTGCCAGACGTTCTCACGGGTCGGTACACCGTAACTCGTTTCGAATTCGTCGTGATCGCCGGTCGTGGCGACGAGCGGTTCCCATTGCTGGTCGATGCTGTCGCCGAGATCCAGCGTCAAGTGCATGTTGACTTCAATGAAGCGCGCGACGTTCTCGGCACGCTCGACATAGCGGCTCAGCCAGAAAACGGAATCTGCCTCGCGGCTTAGCATGTTGAAATCTCGTGTTGAATTCTGCGCTCAAGGCAAATTGGACAGGGTGACGGTCGAGTGGAATTCGTTTTTAGCAACGGATTAACACAGATAAAATACGGATTGGGTCATCGTATTCTTACTTGATTGTGTAATGCTGACTCAATTATTGAATCCAGAATGTTTGAAGACCCTCATCGTAGTTCTTCTTAATCCGTGTTTAATCCGTGTCATTCCGTGGATAAAACTCGTCTTCAATTCAGCGAGGTCGTGATTTAAGCCATCTCGACGGCTTCCTTAACCTGTGATTGAGATTGGGACTGAGTTTGGGACTGTGATTGTGATGTCTGTCCTTCCGCGGTGGTGTCCTGAGGGATGTCGACTACTGCATCATCGGTCAGCACCCAGGTGTCTTTACTGCCGCCACCCTGCGACGAGTTCACGATCAGCGAACCCTTCTTCAAGGCGACGCGGGTCAACCCGCCCGGCAGTACGAACACATCTTTTCCATACAAAATATACGGCCGCAAATCGACATGCCGACCTTCAAGATGGTCTTCGACGATCGTGGGAACTCGGGACAACGCCAGCACCGGTTGGGCAATGTAATTCCGCGGATTCATCTTGATCTGCCGAGCGTACATTGCCAATTCTTGGGCCGAGGCCCGCGGGCCGATCATGATGCCGTAGCCGCCTGATTCATTGGTCGGTTTTACGACCAGTTCCGCCAGATGTGACAGAACATATTCCCGCTCTTCGGGTACCCAGCAGACATAAGTCGGAACATTCGGCAGAATGGGATCCTGTTTCAGGTAGTACTGAATGATCTTTGGCACATAGGCGTAGACTGCCTTGTCGTCGGAAACTCCTGTGCCCGGTGCATTCGCGAGGGTGACGCGCCCCTGGCGATAGACATCGATCAGGCCCGGTACACCCAGCATGGAATCGGGGTTGAAGTGCAGCGGGTCCAAGAACGTATCGTCAATCCGGCGATAGATCACATCGACCCGTTTCAGGCCGCGGGTCGTACGCATCCAGACGAAGCCATTGGTGACCACGAGGTCCGAGCCTTCGACCAGTTCCACACCCATCTGCTGGGCGAGGAAGCTGTGTTCGAAATAGGCCGAGTTGTAGATTCCAGGCGTCAATACGACGACGCAGGGCGTCCCCGATGTCGGCGGGGCCACGTGCAGCAGCGTTTCCAGCAACCGTTCGGGATAGTCCTCCACCGGCTGAATCCGCAGCCCGCCGAACAAATGCGGGAAAGTGCGTTTCATGACCTCACGGTTCTCGATCACGTACGAGACTCCCGAGGGGCAGCGCAGGTTGTCTTCCAGGACATAGAATTCGCCGTCACCGTGGCGGACCAGATCGGTTCCCGTGACATGGCACCAGACGCCGCCGGGCGGTTTTAGGCCTTTGCATTCACTCAAGAAACACGGGGCCGAGAGCAATAACTCTTCCGGGATGACCTTGTCCTTGATGATCTTGCCGTCGTTGTAGACATCATCCAGAAACAGATTGAGGGCGGTAATTCGTTGTTTCAGTCCGCGTTCAATCCGAATCCATTCGTGGGCCTCGACCACCCGTGGGATGATATCGAATGGCCAGACTTTCTCTGTCCCCGCTTCGTGTCCGTAGACGGCGAAGGTGATGCCCATATTGAGCAGAGTCAGATCGGCGGCTTTTTGACGCTGGACTAACTCGCCGTCAGACAACGCGGCCAGGCGACTGGCCAAAGCCTGTACGGGCCCTCGCGGCGCGCCGTTGGCGTGGAACATTTCATCGAAGAAACCATCAGTTTGATACGTCTCGAGCTGCATGACACACCCACTTCTGGTTGCGGACTGCTGAAGAAGTCACCACAAAAGGCAGGGTCTGCCTGAAGTGAAAGCAACCCTCATGCCAACGGCCAGATTGTTTGCAAGGGACTCAAAGTACCACACTGGAGTCCGTTGATGAGTTCGTAAATCGCTGCTTGCCAGCTACTAACGTCATGGACAAGACACTGAATTCAATGCGTTCGGCAATTGTAATCCACCCAACGGAACGGCCCTGTCTGCCTCGGGAATATGCAGCGTGCCTCAATTGCGAGCGTCTGTGGATTGCAGGAAAACTAGGGAAAGGTTCGTGGCTTCTTAATGTCATACCAGCCACAAGAGATTTCGTCCATCTCCGCATCACGCAATTTGCAGCGTTGCCGCATTTTGTCAATCCAGCCTCGGGCTGCACACGGTTGAAGTGCCGTGACACTCAGGCCTTTTGCTGTGCGACGCATTTGTGAATGCGGAGTGGTTTGATTGCGAGGGAAGATATAAACTCATAGTGGTAGACAGCGCAAACTCTTGTTGATGCGATATCTGTTCTGACAGTCATTGGTGAAACTGGTTGGGAGTTGACAGCATGGCCTTTCCTCGGATGCTCCGAATTCGACAGAAGTTTGATGCTCCTCGGATTGAGAATATTCCGGCAGAAGTCGAACGGCAGCTCGGCACGCTGAAATTGCAGACCAAGATTCAACCCGGGCAGACTGTCGCGATCACCGCGGGAAGTCGGGGGATTGCCAACATTGCCGTGATCATCAAGGCGGCCGTCCAGCATTTTCAGAAATTGGGGGCCAAGCCCTTTATCGTTCCCGCCATGGGCAGTCACGGGGGCGGCACGGCGGAAGGACAGCGGGAAATCATCGAGGGCTATGGCGTCACCGAGGAATTCTGCGGTTGCCCCATCAAAGCCTCCATGGAAACTGTCATTGTCGCGGAAACGCCGCAGGGAATTCCCGTCCACTTCGATAAGCATGCATCCGAGGCCGATCACGTCGTCGTTTGCGGACGCATCAAGCCGCACACGAACTTTGTCGGCGATATCGAGAGCGGTCTCCACAAGATGATGCTGATCGGACTGGGCAAGCATAACGGTGCGAAGATCTACCACCGCGCCATTATGGACTACAGTTGGATCGAAATCGTCCGCTCCGTAGCCGACGCCGTCATTCGCAATTGCAAGGTCGTCGCGGGACTGGGAATCGTCGAAAATGCCTACGATGAAACCGGTATGATCGCGGCCGTCGCACCGCAGGATTTCTTCCAACGAGAAAAGGAACTGCTCGTCATCGCGAAGCAGTGGCTGCCCCGCTTGCCCTTCCGACAAGTCCATTTGCTGATCGTCGACGAAATCGGCAAGAACATCAGCGGCACCGGCATGGACACGAATGTCATCGGCCGCAAATACAACGACCACAAAGCGACCGATCGGGATGACACTTCGGTGAGAACGGTCTTCGTCCGCGGATTGACCGAAGCCACGCACGGCAATGCCTGCGGAATCGGCATGGCCGAGTTCACCAACACCCGCACGGTCAATTCGATTGATCGCCGCATCACATCCATCAATTCCATCACCGGCGGTCACGCTCCGGCTGCGTCGATTCCGATCTGGTATGACACCGATCGCGAAGTCATGGAAAATGCCCTGACGACGATCGGCCTCGTCACACCCGAACGAGCCAAGGTCATCCAGATTCCCGACACCTTACACATGGCGGAAGTGCTGGTTTCCGAAGCCTATCTGGAAGAAATTAAGACACGCCCCGACCTAGAAATCGTCTCGCAACCCCGGGAGATGCAATTCGACGCGGCGGGAAATCTCACTCCGGTCGGAATTCATTAAGAGCGACTCGCCTGCCTAATGATATTTGCACGCTCATCCAGCGACGGCAGCCGCCAGTTGCTCTACTCCGCACTAATCGAAACTTCAAACGACGAAGTTGGCAGTTGGGCCGCGTTACGGAGGTCGATCAACGGGAAATCGGACCAACCGAAGCGCACGTACTTGGGCATCAGACCGTCGGGGATGTTGACCAGGATGCGTGTGCCGTCGAACTGAGCTGTGGCTTTGACAAATCGGCGGTCGCTGCTGGCAAGCTCGAAGCCATGCAGGTCCTCCCGACCAGTCTGCAGTCCCCCTGTGGCATGGTCAAATTCCAGGGCCAGTTGCCGACCGCTGACAATGGCGCGACGGATCGTGGGCCCGGAGGCTGCGATCCGTTCGCCGTAGACCTTGGCACGCGCTATTAAGGCCGCCCGGACGCCTACCGGTTCTTTGTTATGCGGATGAATATCGTTCTGCTCACCCAGATCCGTCGTGACAACCAGGCCTACGCCAGGGGTTTCCTGGCTTACTCGCCGCTGGGCCTCGCGTACTTCTGCCAACGGGCTGTCGCCAGGTTCGTCTTGCGGCTTTCCATAGGGCGCAATTTGAATGAGGATAATCGGCAATTCGGGCTGATTACTGATCCGGCGACAATCCTGGACAAAACCACTTAACAGGTCGCGGTAGCTGCGTGCGCGTTGCAGCGTGTCGCCATTGCTTTCACCTTGATACCAGACCAACCCACGGAGGGAATAATGCAGCACTGCTGCTAACCGGGGATAAAGGCCACTGCGATGATTGGGATTGTGCTGAGTCACCCGTTCCCGCGTTTCGGGGCTGAGCCAGGATTCAAGATTGCTGCCATTTTCCGGAAAATGGATCAGGCCCACAGGAACATTCACTGCAATTTGCAGATCGCGGCCAAAGCAATAGGCGACGCTGGGAAAGTCAGACGCGACCTTTGGCGAACTCTTCACCCACCCGGCTTCAGGCTGAGCATGGCGATAAATCCGCAGCAGGGGGCGATCGGCTTGTCGCACGATTTCCTGATTGTTGGGGACTTGATCATGCAGCGGCGTATTCATATTGGACTGCCCCGCGCAAGCCCACACCTCGCCGACATAAACATCGTCCAGCGCGAGCTGATTGCCGGCATCAATCCGTAGCGAGAACGGCCCACCTGCTTTGAGCGGCTGCAGAGCACACTCCCAGCGCCCTTGTTTGTCCGCCACGACAGACACGCGTTGTCCGCAGAAGTGCACGGTAATCTGCTCACCGTTACTCGCGGTGCCCCAGATGCGCACAGGCAGGTCACGCTGTAGTACCATCCCATGGCCGAACAAGGGGGCCAACGTCACATTCGCCGAAACCACTGGCGGACAAATCATCAGTCCCAGCACCATTGCTGCGCCGGCCATCGCCAACTTCATAATTCCACTCCCCGGGACAACGTGCAGTCAGATAACTACCAACAAATTGGCGATACCTTGGAGATTTCTTTAAGATACTTGTGCAGTGACAGGAACATACCCTCGAAACAAACCTCCTGAACTGGCCGCACCTGATCATCGTAGTTTACTGTAAGTCGATCCAATTTGCGTTATAACTCCGAAGTAGATCTAGCTTCTTAACCCGTCAACCATTTTCAGACAAACTTCATGTTCGCGGGGATCATCAACAGGATGACAGCGAATTTCAAGAGGCAGCGAATCAGTGCCACCGTCGCAGACTGATACTCAAATGATCCCTTCGTCGTCTCCTTGAAATTCGCTGCCAACATCAATTCGACAACTGCCCTCGATCAAGGATCGCTCAGATGACGGAATACCTCGAACCGTCAGATGCAGGACGCGCAGACTCATACGCCTCTCCCGATCCAAATTCCAACCTCATGGAAGTCAGAAGGTCGAGCTCGGTCGATCCGCTGCCCGATCCAGTCCATCCCGACATTCGATGGCGTGAAATCCTCTCGATCCTGGCCCTCGTTGCCCTGGCCGACATCACGATCTTCCGCGGCACCGGCTATGCGGGCGGTGCATTGTTGTTGCTGGTCGCTCCGTTTCTGCTGGTGATCGGTAGCCCTGCCCCGAAGCTCTCGATCGCCTTGAGTGCGTTAGGCATGATGGCTTGGGCGACGGCCGCCCGGTTGATCTGGCAGGGGTCCGCGTACAGCGGGTTTGCCGGGTTCCTGGTGGTGACGGCCTTCGCGATGGCTCTGTCGGGGAGAACTCCCTTTATCCTGGAATTGCTGGGGTACATCTGCAAATCCTGGATCGATGCGATTGATGACCTCGGTCTCTACGACAAATGGCTGCGACATCGTTTCCGCTTCTTTCCCAAGGTGTTTTCGCTGCAGTGGATCTTGCCGCTGATAGCCGTCGTGGTCTTTAGTGGATTATTTGTGGCGGCCAATCCCGATTTGGCACGCGATGTCGGACAATCAATCACAAGGTTCCTGAATGACCTCGGACATTGGCTGGAGACCTTCTCGTCCAGCCCCATGGAAGTCGCGTTTTGCATCGCAATGGGCTGGTACGTCGTCGGGATTCTGCGGCCGAGTGATTGGAGCCGGGAACTGGATGCTTTTTCTTCGCCCCCCGAAAAGATTGAAATCACTGAGGCCTCCGCGGCCCAGAATTCCTCCATGTTCAGCGCGTTTCGGAATACGATCATCGCGGTCAGCGTGCTATTTGCGGCCTACCTGGTGTTTGAGTTCCAAACGCTGTGGTTTCGCAAGTTTCCCAAGGGATTTCATTACTCGGGTTATGCTCACGAAGGGGCCTTCTGGCTGACCGTGGCGTTGGCTCTGGCGACCGTGGTGCTCTCCGTGATCTTCCGCGGGAGCACTCTGCAGGATTCACGGCTCCCGACACTTCGCCGTTGGACGTGGCTCTGGTCTGTCGAAAACTTCGTGCTCGCTTTGGCCGTTTACAACCGCATATTGATTTACGTCGGTTTTAACGGGATGACTCGCATGCGAGTCGTGGCCTTCCTGGGAATCTCATCGGTCGTCGTGGGATTCCTGCTGGTCCTGTGGAAGATCGCTCATAATCGCGGGTTTTTGTGGCTGCTGAGACGCCAGATCTTAACCGTCACGCTGGCGGCCTATCTCTATGTGGTCACTCCCGTCGACTGGCTGGTCTACACCTACAATGTCCGTCGAATCCTCGCTGGAGATCCAGCACCTGCTGTCCAGATCACCGAACATGAAGTCAGTCCCGAAGGCCTGTTGACCCTGCCGCCATTGCTGTTTGCCTCGGATCCGATCATTCGCGATGGAATTCGGAGCATGCTGACGGATCGCGCCCAGGCTTTGGCCGCACAGCGAGCGTCTTATTCGAATGCAGGCTGGACCAGCTATCAGATGGTCCATGACCGATTGGCTCAGCGGCTGTCGTACTTTCCCGAAGAGACGAGTCCCGCGGTTCCAGAAGCCAAGCGGTCTGCCAACTGGGAACGTTTTCGCCAATATGTCTACCAATGGTATTGAGTCCAACGGAGTACCAGGGGCCTCATCCTGCCATTTGCCGCATCGCACGAAAAGCCGCACGTTGGATGACTGATTCAATCAATCTCGATATGCTGATGCGATCTTCAACTCAGGAGACTGCCTCATGCGAAATCGTATTCTGGTTTTGAATCTCGTTGGTCTGCTGCTGACATCGAATTGGGTGAGTGCTGCGCCACCGGACCTCATCGTCACGCATGGCAAGGTGGTCACCGTTGATCCCAAGTTCTCGATTGCCGAGGCCTTCGCCGTTCATGAGGGGCGAATTGTCGCGGTCGGGAAGAATGAGGAAATCCTCGCTCTGGCGGGGGACAAGACACAGAAGTTGAACCTCGGCGGCAAGACGGTGATTCCGGGGCTGTGCGATTCCCACGTCCACCCGAGTGGTGCGGCTTCTTATGAGTTCGATCATCCGATTCCCGAGATGGATACGATCGGTGATGTCCTGAAATATGTGGCGGCACGAGCCGACGTGTTGCCCGACGGGGAATGGATCAGCCTCAGCCAGGTCTTCATCACGCGGCTACGCGATCAACGCTACCCGAATCGCAAGGAATTGGACGCTGCCGCGCCTAAGAACCCCGTCATTTTTCAGACGGGGCCCGATGCATCGTGCAATTCGTTGGCGTTGAAACTCAGTGGGATCGATAAGAATTTTCAGATCACGGATGGCAAGAGTGGTCAGATCGAAAAGGATCCGGTCACGGGAGAATTGACGGGAATCCTGCGGAATGCCTCGCGCTTCGTGAAGTATAAATCGTCCGCTAAATCAGCCAGCGTCGAGGAGCGGCGAGCGGGCCTCAAAAAACTCCTGGCGGATTACAACTCGGTTGGCCTGACCAGTCTGGCCGATCGGAATGCGAGTGACGGGGCCGTGGCCGACTACCTCCACCTCAAGGAAAAAGGTGAGTTGAGTTGCCGGGTGTTTGTGTCTTACGCCGTGAACGGCAATGCCGACAAACCAGAAATCGAAAAGCGACTTCTGGCCGCCGCGAACCATCCGTTGCACAAGTACGATTC
>JAQGHS010000762.1 GCA_028291605.1 Planctomycetaceae bacterium
CCCTTCGAGTGCATCAAGACCAACGTGCTTGGCGCGCAGAACGTCATCGAAGCCTGCTTGGACGCCGGTGTAAAGCGGGTCGTCGCACTTTCGACGGACAAGGCCGCGGCGCCGATCAACCTATACGGCGCGACCAAGTTGTGCTCGGACAAGTTGTTCACCGCTGCAAATAACATCCGCGGCCACCGAGACCTGCGCTTCAGCGTGGTGCGCTACGGCAATGTGATGGGCAGCCGTGGCTCGGTCATTCCGTTCTTTCTCGACCGGCGCAGCACCGGCGTCCTGCCGATCACGGATCCGGGCATGACGCGCTTCAACATCAGTCTGCAAGACGGCGTGGACATGGTGCTGTGGGCGATCGAGCATGCCCAGGGCGGCGAAATATTCGTCCCAAAGATCCCAAGTTACCGGATCACGGACGTGGCCGAAGCCATCGGGCCCGATTGCGAACATTCCGTGGTCGGAATCCGTCCCGGTGAAAAGATCCACGAAGAGATGATCACGAGCAGCGACAGCTTCAATACCGTCGATCTCGGCCGGTACTACGCGATCCTGCCGTCGGCCGGCGAGTACTCTGTCGCAAGCTACTGTGAAGCGCACGGAGGCAAGCCGGTGCCTCAGGGCTATGCTTACGACAGCGGCAGCAACCCGGACTTCCTGACTGTGGCGCAGTTGCGGCAGCTGATTGCGGAGCATGTGGTCCCCGGCGGAGGAGGTTTGGCATGATTCCGTATGGGCGCCAGGAAGTCACCCAACGCGACATCGACGCAGTGGTCGCGGTGCTGCAGTCGGATTTCCTGACGCAAGGCCCTGTCGTGCCCCGGTTCGAGCAGGCCGTGGCGAGCTACTGCGGCGCAGCGCATGCATTGGCCGTCAACAGCGCCACTTCCGCCCTCCACATCGCCTGTCTTGCGTTGGGCGTGGGGCCGGGTGACTGGCTCTGGACGAGTCCGATTACCTTTCTCGCGTCGGCCAACTGTGCCTTGTATTGTGGCGGCAGCGTCGACTTTGTCGACATCGATCCGCGCACGTACAACCTGTGTCCCAAAGCGCTCGAGGAAAAGCTGGTTGCCGCGGAGAAGAATGGACGACTGCCGAAGGTCGTTGTCCCGGTGCACTTGAGCGGACAACCCTGCGACATGAGAGCCATTCATGCACTCGGGCAGCGTTTCGGCTTCAGGATCGTTGAAGACGCTTCGCACGCAATCGGCGGCAAGTACCTGGGCGAGCCGGTCGGCAACTGCCGCTACAGCGACATCACCGTTTTCAGTTTTCATCCGGTCAAGATCAACACCACAGCCTAAGGAGGCATGGCGATGACCAACAGCGCCGAGCTGGCCGGCAAGATGGCGCTCTTTCGCAGTCACGGGATGACGCGGGACCCGGCGCAGATGACGCACGAATCCGACGGGCCCTGGTACTACCAGCAGATCGAGCTCGGCTACAACTACCGCATGACGGAGCTCCAGGGCGCGCTGGGCTTGAGCCAGATGGACCGCCTCGAGCCGTATGTGTCACGGCGCCATGAGCTTGCCCGCCGCTATGACAATCTTCTCGCTGTCCTGCCTGTGACGATCCCCTGGCAGCATCCCGACACCTATTCGGGACTGCACCTCTACCTGATCCGGCTACAGCTGGACAAGACGCGTGCCGCTCACAGTCGGGTTTTCGCTTTCCTGCGCGAACAGGGAATCGGAGTGAACCTGCACTACATTCCCGTCCACACGCAGCCCTACTACCAGGCCATGGGCTTCAAGCCGGGTGACTTCCCCGAAGCGGAGCGATACTACGCTGAAGCGATCAGCCTTCCGATGTATTCGGGGCTGATGGACTCGCAGCAGGACACGGTTGTCGCCGCCCTCCGACGCGCCTTGCTGCCATGAGGATCGCCGTTATCCCCGCACGCGGTGGGAGCAAACGGATCCCTCGCAAGAACATCAAGGCGTTCTGCGGCAAGCCGATGATCGCTTGGCCGATTGAGGCCGCGAAGGCGTCCGGGCTGTTCGAGCACGTGGTGGTTTCGACGGACGACGCCGAGATAGCGGAAGTTGCGAGGAACTTCGGGGCGGAGGTGCCCTTCATGCGGCCGGCGACCTTGTCGGACGATTACACCGGCACTTCCCCGGTCATCGCTCATGCAATTGAACGGTGCAAAGAGGCGGGTTGGGTGGCCGATACAGTGTGCTGCATCTATGCGACCGCACCCCTGCTTGCGGTGACCGATTTGCTTCGCGGGTTGACGGCGCTGGACGAAACCGGAGCCGAGTTTGCTTTCTCCGTGACGAGCTATGCCTTTCCGGTGCAGCGGGCGATCAAGCTGTCGAAGGATGGCCGGGTGGAAATGTTTCAGCCGGCTTACTTTCATACACGCTCCCAGGATCTGGATGAGGCGTTTCATGACGCCGGACAGTTTTACTGGGGTCGTGCATCGGCCTGGCTGGAGCAGTTGCCGCTGTTCGCCGACCACTCGACCGCTGTGCAGATTCCGAGGTTTCGGGTCCAGGACATCGACACTTCCGAAGACTGGGAGCGGGCTGAATACCTCGCTCGGGCGATTCGCCTCGAGCAGGAGGTCCTGGATCGCCAGGGCACACCCCAACAAGGGGCAGCCAAATGATCTCGATACTCGATTACGGTGTGGGCAATCTGGCATCCGTCTCCAATGCCCTGAGGTATCTCGGTGTCGAATGCGGGGTCATCTCGACGCCGGCGCAGGTCCAGCAGGCCGGAAAACTGATCCTGCCAGGCGTCGGGGCCTTTGGGGCCGCGATGGAAAACCTGAACCGGCTTGGACTCACCGACGCAATCCTGGAACATTCAAAGACGCATGAGCGTCCGATCCTCGGGATCTGCCTTGGTATGCAGCTATTGCTCGACGGAAGCCAGGAAGACGGTTGGCATGAGGGCCTCGGCCTTCTCAAGGGACAGGTGCTGTCGCTTGCCGAGGTGGCCGGTGACCTGGTCGTTCCGCACGTTGGCTGGAACGAAGTGACACCTAAGCCGCAGTCACTCCTGGTGAACGGGCCGGGAGAGCATTCGTTCTATTTCGTACACAGCTTCTATTGCAGTCTGCAGGATCCAGCGCAGGAAGCGGGAATTTCGCGCTACGCGGTGGATTTCTGTTCTGTCGCCGAATACAACAACGTGTTCGGCTGCCAGTTCCATCCGGAAAAGAGCCAGCGCTGCGGCCTGGCGCTGCTGCGCAACTATGCGGCGGTCTGAGATGGTCAAGACCAGGCTGATTCCCATCCTTTACATCCTCAACGGATTCATCGTGAGAAGTGAGGGATTCAAGATCCACCAGAACATCGGGAATGTGATCAACCAGGCCCAGCGCTACAACGAGTGGAACGTGGATGAATTGATCTACATCGATATCACCCGCGAAGGAACCCACAACCTGCAACGGGATGATCACAGGGTCGAGTCGTATTCCGACATCCGGGAAATCATTACCCGTATCGGGGCAGTCTGCTTCATGCCGCTGACGTTCGGTGGGGGAATCAGGAGCGTGGACGATGCACAAGTGCGCATCCGGCTCGGCGCCGACAAGGTCACGCTGAACACGGCGACGATCAACGATCCTGGCGTCGTCAGCGAAATCGCCAAGCGCTATGGCTCGCAGGCTGTCGTCGTCTCGGTTGACTATCGAGTGATCGACGGACAGCCGATCGTCCACTCCAATTTCGGACGCGATAACACGGGGATGGGCGTTGTCGACTGGGTGCGC
>JAQGHS010000765.1 GCA_028291605.1 Planctomycetaceae bacterium
ATTCAAGATGCGATCAAGTTCCCCGACCTGGTTCATGCCGTTAAGCCTGAGCCGCACAACGAGATTCCCCAGGCCGCAAGCGCTCACGACACATTCTGGGACTTTATCTCACATACCCCCGAAGCCGCCCACATGATTATGTGGGTGATGTCCGACCGCGCCATTCCGCGCAGCTTTCGCATGATGGAAGGGTTTGGCGTCCACACGTTCCGGTTTATTAATGCGAAGGGTGAATCCACATTTATTAAGTGGCATCTTAAGCCCAACCTCGGCATGAAATCGATACTGTGGGATGAAGCACAACGCATCTCCGGTTGCGATCCGGACTTTCATCGTCGCGACCTGTGGGAAGCGATCGAATCAGGAACCTTCCCCGAATGGGAAGTCGGCGTGCAGCTTATTCCGGAAGCAGACGAACACAAGTACGACTTTGATCTTCTCGACCCGACGAAGCTCGTGCCGGAAGAACTGGTCCCCATCACTCCCATCGGTCGCCTGGTATTGGATCGCAACCCGGAAAACTTCTTCGCCGAAGTTGAACAAGTGGCGTTCCATGTCGGGCACGTGGTTCCCGGAATCGATTTCACGAACGATCCTCTGCTGCAGGGCCGTTTATTTTCTTACACCGACACGCAACTCATCCGTCTGGGTGGCCCGAATTTTCACGAGATCCCGATCAACCGTCCCATCGCGCCGGTCCATAATAATCAACGTGACGGCTTTATGCGGCAGATGATCAATCGTGGAAAAACAGCTTACGATCCCAATTCAATCGCCGGCAATGACCCACACCAGGCGAAGGTCGCGGAAGGCGGCTTTGCCTCATTTATGGAACGAATTAATTCGTCCAAGGTCCGGGCACGCAGCAAGAGTTTTTCGGACCATTTTAGCCAAGCCGCAATGTTCTTCCGCAGCCAGACGGAGATCGAACAACAGCACATCACCAATGCGTTGCGTTTTGAACTAGGAAAGTGCGAAACACCGGCAATCCGCGAACGCATGCTTTATCTCTTGTCACAGATCGATGGTGGCCTGGCCAATGATGTCGCCACCGGATTGGGAATTAAGGTCCCGAAAAAGATCGATGGATATTTGAACGCTAACGTTGGAGCAGACGCTGATCCGAAAGAAGTTCAGCCGTCCAAGTTTAACGGCGAAGCTGTAGACTCGGCCTCATTAAGCATCATTCGCTCTGCCAAACCAGGTATGACGACAGCTAAGATCGCGATCCTGCTAGCCGACGGATTCCATGAGGCCGCGGTAGACAGTGTCAGTAAAGCCGTTTTATCGGCAGGCGGTCAGGTAAAGATCGTCGCCCCACACGGTGGCACTGTGGCCGGAGAAAATGGTGGAGAGTTGGCTGTCGAGTTCAGTCTACCGACCGTAGCATCGGTTTTGTTCGATGCCGTCTATGTCGCTGGAGGTGAGGCGTGCGTTCGGACTCTCAGCGCCGAGCCGCGCGCTACCGAGTTTGTTGAAGAAGCCTTTAAACACTGCAAGGCCATCGCCGCCACAGGTGCCGCAGTGGAATTCCTGAAGTCTACCCGCGTCGCCACCGGCCTTACGGAATCAGATCGCGCAATCCCGGTCGGCGAAGACGATGAGGCGGCGAAAGTGAGCAAGAAATTCGTTGAAGCGATCAGTCAGCATCGCAACTGGGATCGCGAGCTTGTGACGCGTAAGAACGGTTGACTCGCGGGTCGCAGGCGGCTGTCAGATGAAGGTCCCTGGCGCCGACAGACAGCTTGTTCCGTGTTTGCCGCCGATCGTTACATCCGTCAGGAACAGCATGGCCTACGTAGCAATACTCTCGCGAATCGGTCCTCTCCTCGCAGTATGTCTTCTGGCGTGGCCCCTGAGTACCGCTTCTGCCATCGAGCCAATCTAGCCGGTTGCTCTCAAACAGGGAGACCGCATCATCTTCCTGGGCGATTCGATCACCGCTTATTCTGACGCTCCGTACAGTTGGGTCGGCACGGTCCGAGCAAAAGTCACGGAGGCCCATCCCGACTTCGCGCTGCGGGTTAGGAATCGCCGAGTATTCCATTGAACCAGCCAGTATTTTTGACTCTCTCGAAATCGGGGTCTTGCGCGAGGATATTCTTGTTGATTGGCTTGAATGCGGCGGAGTCCAAAAGAGCCTGCTGACACCTACGATCGTCGTTTCTTTTTGCGAAGACGCACGCCAGATTGTACGACGCAGAGGCTCGGTCGTCGACATCTGCATGCGACAGTGACAAGACGCGCGAAAATGATTCATGAGCTGCATCGAGATTCGCTGCCTTCAAAAGATGGATTCCCAGAGCTATATGGATGTGAGCCTGGCTAGGCATTTCGGCGATCGCGAGTCTTAGATCCGCAATTCTCTCGTCTATGGGACGAACACTCTGATGAAGCGTCTTGACCAAGACAATGGATTTCGTGCGATCCTGCATCCACTTAGCAGCCGGGTCTCTTAACTCTGATGTCGGAAAACGAACTGCCAGCGCAAGCCGTACCGCTGGAAGAAATCCGCACAAGTGATACCCAGTCCCAAATCCACGTTGCACTCCTCCGTACTGATTTCGCTTGTGAGTATCGCTTTCCCACCATCCTCGAGGATCGGCGATAAGTTCCCATTTCGGTGGTTGCGTATCATCCGCTTCCATTATGTGGATCGCGAGAGCATGTGACTTGTCAAGTGCGCTGTTAATCGACTCAACGCTTGAGTCGTATCCTTGCGAGCGCATCCCTGATTGAATCCGAATATAGGTACGATGCCACCTATCTCTCTCGACGGACGGTGGTAACGAATCGATCAGTCTCACCATTTGCTCGAGAATGTCCCACTTTTCTCGAAGTTTCAGAGGCTCTGGGTCTGCGCACCTTGCAAATATGCACGACAGCGCAACAGATCGCCATGATCGTGCGGAACGAACCCAGTCGAACGCAATTTGCATGTCGGTCGGCGTTCGAATAACCCGATCAACTTGCTGCAAGATCTTCTGGGGCAAACGGTCTATCTCGGCGGAAAGCTCATCCGCCGCTGAGTCTCCCGTCCCTAAAAAGGCGCGCGCCATTGACGAATCACACTTGATCTCAGGTACCAATGCGGAATTGACTTTTCTCAATTCGATCACACACTCGGCCCGTTCAATGGCAGCCTGTGGAGTTGCGGAATTGTCATACTTGGCGCATTCTGCCTGTGCGAACTCAATTACTGCATTACTTTGATCGCCAATTTCCAGCAAGCGTCGACTTGCGTAAAGCGCTTCCCAATCATGACTCAGTTTCTCTAAATATTCGACTGGATTTGGAAGTAGATTCAAACAGCGCACTAGCACATCTATCGAGTCTCGAGTCGTAAAGAACATTGCATTCTTGTGCCAAGAATCATGAAGATCTGGGCCTGGCTTCTTAAGGGCTAAAAGTGACGTCATCAAAGGAGCGACGATCTCATTGACGTCGGATATGTCGATGAGTTTATTGAAGTGACTCTCTAGCCAAGGGCCGAGCTGAAGATGGAAAAATGCTCCCGGGCCATGAGGGATTTCGAAGCGGACTATCGTTGGGTTATCGGATACTCCGTTGTGCCCTGCTCGTGTAAGCAGCCGGCTCACTGCGATCGAGCGAAAGCGGTAAAACTCAAGGGATGGCCGAGAGTGATCAAAAAATTCAATACTACTTACAAGACGATCCCACTGCAGACGAGCGTTCGAACTCGTCTGTCGATACATATGTAATGTTACGAGATGGATATCGAATAACCGTGACCTTCCAGCTTCGTCTTTCAAGAGAAGTTCGATTGGGATCAGCGGAATGTCTTGCCTCTGACCCTTTCTCACAATCCACTCGAGAAGCGAGAGTACTGTTGCGGACAACTCGTAATTTTGCCAATCGTTTGCGGGACACCTTCCGATCGCTTCTAGAACAACGTCCGGGGCAAGCTCCGCGTATCCGACGAGATGCCACATCAATCGGCTCGCAATAGCCGGCTCGCATTCTGTGCCCGCAGCCTTCGCTAATAACGGACCAACCTCAACCGCAGCGGCCCGCCCCAGCGCTGCAAGTCCGTTCGCAGCCCTAAGACGTTCAATAACATCATCGCTTTTTAGACGTGCGCAAATGTGTGAGAAAAGTGATTGATCAGCATAGTAAGCGGCAACCGCTTCAAGTTCATCGAATTCCTTGACGAAGGGGTCGTTCAAAACCGTTGGATATTCCTCACGAGCAGTTTCCTTTAAGTAGGCCGGCGCTGCAAATTGCCTGAGCCGGGAGAGGAAGTCTAATACGATCTGTCCTGCGAACTTAGTTTCAATGTTTCGAAGTGGCCGCATAGCGCGAGCAAGTTTGCGACGGTGCCTGCGATCATCCTCGCCCGAAAGCCTAGTCAAACGAAGCTTTCCGACCGTAATCTTGACTACGCGTGCTACGCGTTCGGGAACGAAACGCATCATGTGCCACATGGCATGTTGAGCAACCTGGGTGTCTCCGTCATCATGACTAACAGCGAGAGTAGTAAGCCATTTTCGTGCGACTCGGCTGCGTAGCGAGAATTCTCCAAGTGATTCCGCAGCGTTCCTGTCAGAAGAAAGACTCGACTCATGGCGAGCGAGTCCTATAAGCGCAGCGGTCACTGTGTGATCGTCTGCATTGCACCGAGACAACGCGTGCGCAACTGGCGATCGCCATTCATCAGACTGTAGAACAAGTGCCTCTGCGACATCGGATGGATGTCGGTGCAATCTAAGCCATGAAGCTAAGACGTCCGAATCTGTCTGGCATGAAAATGCCACAAGTGTGTCTTCAACTGTCTTGTTCGATCTCAGCCATTGTGCAAATCCATAAGCGGCAAGCTGAGGCTCAGCGAGTGTGATGAACCGCGCTGTGGAAACAACTCCTCGTCGGAGAAGTGAGTCGACGACGCGTTGGCCGAACGCGGGTAATGTTTCGCCAATTTCTTTCTCCAACGACGGCCTTGTCGCACCATGCTTTCGTTGTTGCCAAAGGGACAAGAAAAGCGTGTCAACTGCGATGCCGGCGCTCGTTTCGTCGAGACCACAATCGAGCATGAGAATTTGCCTGATTCTAAGAATTTGGCGACCTAACCACGAATTAACATAGTTTTCAGCATCTTCTGGTGATGGGCCAATTGTGGAACCGCTCTTGTCCTGTAACAGTTGATCCAGCAAGTAGGGGTTGCGAATGTGCCGGAAGACCGGTGCGGCGAGCTTATGAGATGATCTTTGAAACGATGTCGGAGAAAGCCTTCTTGCTATCGCCTCAGCCAATTCGTGATCACTGAAATCTTTACACTCGAAGGTCGTTTTATCGCTTACAGGGGACCGTTCTGGGGTCTTATCAGAAGTATGGAACAAAAGTTCGTGAGGTATGTCTGAGAAGGGACGTAATCCGGACGCGCGCTCCGTCTGACAAGACAGTACCAGCTTGATCCCGTACGAGCGGCACTCCTCAATTAATCTCGCAATATCCGCGCGAAATGTCTCGATTCGATCTGCGGGCGCATGGATGTCATCAATGACTAATACGAGAGGTCCAAAGTCACTGACCCGCGCGGGTAAAGTGATTTTGTGGAATAATTCCGCGTCCGATACCACTGCACGCGAAGTGAGCGGTCGAAGCGCAATTGCGATCAAGGCTTGCAGGTTCGACGACCATTGAATGCGGCCTGAAGTCAGAAATAGTCGCGCTCGATTCCGAAGAACGAAATTGGTCCAGTGACACAAACCCCACGATTTACCAGTGCCCGATCGCCCCATGATGACGAAGCAGGTCTTGGATGACTTGATGAATTCAGTTAGGCCAATCTGAAGATCAGCGCGTTCGGCAAACAGCGATTCATCGAATGAGTCAGGTGTTTGACTTTGGACCTGTGAATTACAAGCATGTGAGATTGACCGATCAAGCGGCTTTGAGCCTTCTAGGTCTAAACCTGTGATGCGATAGAACCACTCCCGGTCATACCAGTGGGCACACTCCGCCCCGCCTGCTGTGTCCGCAGTAATCTCGCCAATTAGTCGCTGCTCAATGTGATCAGCGACGGATTCGTCGCCTATTGCCGCCAATAAACGGTTGCGAAACTCAGCTTGAAGCGTGCGTAGAGATATTGGCCGTTGCAGAGAGAAAAATTGAATGATCGTGCACGCGCGCTTCAGGACATCGGATCGGGTGGGGACTGTGCGTTCCGGCAGGGTCGCAGCTACCTTCAAGTACTCGTCAACGATCTCACTCAAACGAGTCGCATTTGTTCCGTCTCCGGTACCGCCTGAAAGTTCGTACTTCGTTGCAAAGTCGCCAAGATCTCGCCCTCGGATCTCAGCAGTTGTGACAAGCTCGGTTTGCCAACCCCGGTTTCTACCATCCGAGGAGTAGGTATTTGCGATGAAATTCAACAGTAGATTGTCTTTGAGGACTTCAGAAACTGTCCACGCTCCTTCTGTGTTCTTTAGCTGGCACCAGATGTCAATTCCATCACAGTCGATCTTGGAATAAGATGGACACTCGCCAATCAGGTCAACATTCGATGGCGGAACCAACTCGGAAGCGAGAAGATCATTGCCCTTAAAGAATGCGACACGTTGCTTCGGGAATTTTGTGAGCCGCCAGAGCACGTACAGCAAGTGATAATATCCCCCCTTGAAATTACTGTGGTCACCACGGATTTCGGCGGCGATGTGATCGTTCATCAGCACAACTTCTCAAGCACTTCTCTGGAGCAGGGTGGTCAGCACTCTAACTGATGCATCCAACCCACACTTCACCGCGATGTCAATCGCAACTCAGAACATTAGACGATGCTCCCCACACCTACATATCGTCGATTGGTCCTCGGCTGGGCGGCACTCTATGCCGATAACCCTTTTTTGTAGCCGCATTCGCCAGACCCCGGGCGGCCCATGTTGCTGTGCAACTTGGGATTAAGGGAGGCATGTTTGGACAGGAGAAGCTTTTTCTTTCGGTTGCAGACGCATCACGGTCATAGATTGGATGGGATTTCCGTTTCGCTCGCTTAACCCACAGATCGAGGCCTGTTGCAGTTGTGCCTCCTGTAGACCCAGGCTGCGGTGCGACCCAGTCCACCCCCCGGTCATGCAGGAATTCGACTACTCAACCGAAAACTTCTGCACGCGGTGGTTGAAAACGTCTACGACATAGATGGCCCCGTGGCTGTCGAAGGCTAGGCCGTGTGGGGCGTAGAATTGGGTGGGTTCGGAGCCGGCCGTTCCAAAGCCGCGTAGGTAGACGCCTGCGGGGTGAACTGCCGGATAACTGGAATCGCTGGTCAACGTATAGTACTCGAGAACCGAATGATTCCAGGGTGGTACTCGGGATGATTGGTTTGGCTTGCCCCTTGCCGTAGCACGGAGCAAGCCTTTTCACTTATTGGAACGTCATGAAGGACTCGCATTTTGAGAACCGGCTCATTATGCGGGTGTTCACCAAGGCCAGCGCATTGAGTTACATGGTGCACGAACGGAGCAGCAGCATTAAGACGACTGTCGCGACCAGGGAAACACCGATAGAGCCCAGGCATCCGAGGCGATTGGAGAAAAAGACGAACATTGTGCGTTGCCTATCAAAAAGCGAGGATTCGTCCCCAGTATGCGAAGACCGCTTCTGAAATGATTCACGCCTGAATCGAAATCAGCAATCCAAAATTGGCCGGCAACCGCAATCTGAATTCATCAATGCAGAACGCGGCTGCGGCCGATGGGAAATCACTAACGCACGGGATGATTTGCGAGAGTAGCGGACAACACGGATTGTATGTGCGATAGTGCCCGCCCAATTATGGTTACTTGGCCTTCTTCTTCATGGATTGCACCGCAGCCTTGCCTTTTGTCGACTTTGCGGTCGTCGCCTTCGCGGTGCTCGACTTGGCTGTTTTACGCGGGGTTTTCTTACTCATTCCCAGAGCTTTGCTCACAGGTTCAAGGGCCTCGCCTGTTCGTTTCACGATCTTCTTGGTCGTCTTAGCCACTGAGCTAGCGACTTTGCTCGTCGTCTTTGCCACCGACTTGCCGGCATCCGTGATTGTCTTCCCAACGCTGCCGAGTGTGGTTTTGCTGCGTGTAGTTTTACTGCGAGCAGATGCGGGTTTGCCCGAGCTTTTTTTGGGAGCTGCCATGACACTGTTCCTCCATCGGGAATCGGCCCGACGCCGATGAGTGCTGTAAGCCCAGAGCAAACGAAAGGCGGATACAGGCCCTCATGCGAAACCGCATACCGCATCAGTCGTGCCAGTTGATGGCATTTTCATGCGACAACTTCGTCATGACCTTGTTGTCGCGGCAGAAAGGACCAATCGGAGCTGTCACTCTTCGAGACCTACCTGATAACCAGATGAGTGGGCTGGAAGCAGGCTCTCGGGGCGTCCTTGTTCGCGACAAGTCCACTCTGCCGCAAGGAAGCAATGAGAAGCAATAGTCGGTCTGGAGACCGCAATTACTTGATAAAGCAGCGCCCTCAATCTGGTGTCGCGATGCCTTCATCGCGGACCAAACGGATACATTGGAATCGTCAGTAATGACTCTGCACTGTCAATGAATTCGAGCCGGGAATGTGCCGTTCGCCCCCCAACTCCGATGCAAATGCGATCAAATTAGGATGATTCCGTGACCTGTCACTCCTGGCAGAACATCGATAACTCATGCTTCATTGTTGACGAAATTATGGATCATAGGAAATCGACATGATTGCTGATTGGTCACTTCCCCAAACCGTGCCATGACCTCGCCTCTTGTGGCAGGCAAACCCGTGCCGTCAGGACGAGGGTTGGTCGAGCACCTCCCGGACTTTCCAGGCGAGCGCGGCCGAGGTGAACGGCTTCTGCAGGAAGTTCACGTTGTCATGCAGCACACCGTGCCGGACGACCGCGTCGTCGGTGTACCCGGACACGAACAGCACCCGCAGCCCGGGGTGCCGCTCGGCCACACGCTCTGCCACCGCCCGCACACCGACGCCCGGCATCACCACGTCGGTGACCAGCAGGTGAACGCGTCCCGTGTGACCGTTTGCCACCAGCAGCGCCTCGTCCCCGCCCGCCGCTTCCAGGACCGAGTACCCGGCTAGTTGGAGGATGCGCCGGGACAGCGCCCGGACTACGCCGTCGTCCTCCACGACGAGCACGGTCTCGGTGCCCCGCGGCAGAGTCCGGAGGGCCGAGTGGGACTTCTCTTCTTCGGCCTCCTGCTCGCTTCGGGGCAGGTAGATCTTGAACGACGTCCCGACCCCGAGTTCGCTGTACACATCGACGTGCCCGCCGGACTGCTTCACGATCCCGTACACGGTCGCCAGGCCCAGCCCCGTTCCCTTGCCCGGCTCCTTGGTGGTAAAGAACGGCTCGAAGATCTTGGCCCGTACCTCGGGAGTCATCCCGCACCCGGTATCCGACACGGCCAGCAGGACGTGCGATCCCGCGCGGGCATCCGGGCGGGAGGCGGTGTAGGTCTCGTCCAACTCGACGTTGCCGGTCTCGATGGTGAGCTTGCCGCCGGTCGGCATGGCGTCCCGGGCGTTGACCGCCAGGTTCAGCAGGATCTGTTCGACCTGGCCGGGGTCGGCCTTCACCGGCCACAACCCCCTGGACGTCGTAGTGGACAGTAAGACGTCCTCGCCGATCACCCGCCGCAGCATGCTGGCAGTGTCGCCGACCACCACGTTCAGGTCTAGAACCCGGAGCGCCAGTACCTGCTGGCGGCTGAACGCGAGAAGTTGGCGGGTCAGCGCCGCGGACCGCTGCCCGGCCTTGTAGACCTCGGCGAGCAGCTCCCGGTTCGGATCGTCCGGCGCTAGGTCGCCGAGGACCATGTCCGAGTACCCGTTGATGATGGTCAGCAGGTTGTTGAAGTCGTGGGCCACGCCCCCGGCGAGCTGCCCGAACGCCTCCATCTTTTGGGCCTGCCGGAACTGTTCCTCCAGGAGCAGCCGCCCAGTGAGATCTTGTGCGAGACAGAGGAGGCCGGTGAACGACCCGACCTCGTCCAGGAGCGGGGTGTTGAACCACTCGCAAGTAATTGTCCGCCCGTCCTTGGTGAGGTTCTGGTTGACCGAGTGGGCAGCCATGTCCCCGGCCTGGATGCGAGCCAGGAGCGGCTCCACTTCGGCCCGGAACGACTCGGGCACGATCTTCTCGTACGGCGGTCCCGTCCCGAGCACTTCGTCTTTTGAGAAACCGAAGATGCGCTCGGCGGCCGGGTTCCAGTCGGTGACTCGCAGTTCAGCGTCGAACTTGACGTAGGCCAGCGGCATCCGCTCGAACTGGATCTGGAGACGGGAGAGCAGCGCGCCCCGCTCTTCTGCCAGCCGCTTCCGCTCGGTCACGTAGAGCGAGATGCCGAGCAGGTGCGTGGGGCGGCGGGATGCGTCGCGTACCACCTGCCCGTACGACGCCATCCAGCGCTCGCCGAGTGCCGGGTGGTGGATGCGGAACTCGCAGCGGTAGTCCGCCCCCTGGTCGATCGCCACCCTGACGGCGACGTGGATCGACTCGCGGTCGTCCTCGTGAACGGCAGCCAAAGACTGAGCGATGTCCGTCGGCGTTCCCGGTGAGACGCCCCACAGCTCGTACAACTCGGGCGACCACCAGATGTCGCCGGTGTCCAGATTCCAGTCCCACGCGCCGGCACCCGCGCCGCGCAGGGCCAGGCGCTGCCGCTCCTCGCTCGCCCGGAGCGACTCCTCCGACCGCTTTAGCTCGGTGACGTCGCGAGTGATGCCGATGACGCCGATCACGGCGCCGTCCTCGTCCCGGTACGGCGCCTTGGTGGCCAGGTAGGTGCGGGTCACCCCGGCTGCGGTCAGCACCTCCACTTCGGTCTCCGCCACCCCGGCGGTCATCACCTGCCGGTCGCGCTCGGCCACCCGACGGGCGCTGTCCGGATCGAACAGTTCAGCGTCGGTCCGGCCCAAGAGGTCGCCGTCCGCCCGCCCTACGAACCGGGCGGTGGCCGAGTTGGCCAGGAGGTATTTGCCGTTCCGGTCCTTGACGAACACCGCGTCGGTGGTCCCGTCGGCCACCGCCTTGAGCAGTTCAGCGGTGCGCCGCAACTCGTCAATGTCGGTACACGTCCCGACCCAGCGGACGATCTGTCCGCGGCCGTCGAGCTGGGTGTGAGCCCGCGCGAGGAACCGCCGGTACACGCCATCGTGCCGGCGGAGCCGATACTCGGTCTCGAACGGATCCCCGGTCCCGACGGAGTGCAGCCAGGTGGCCCGACTCGCCAACACATCGTCGGGGTGGACGAGCTGCTCCCAACCGGTGCCGAGGGTGATGCCCGCGGGCAGCCCGGTGTACTCGAGGATGCGGCGGTTGTGGTAGGTGGTCCCCCCGTCGGGGCCGGCCAGCCACACCATGTGCGGCATGGCGTCAGCGATGTCCTCGAAAACGTGGCCGTCCGCTGGCGTCTCGCGCGTCGACTCTGCCATCGCGTCTCTCCTTGAGTCCCCGAGGCGAGACGGGATTGTCTCAAACGGGTCTCGGATTGTGAATCTGGAGTATAGCACAGATGGGGAGTCGCGGTTCCGTCGGAACGATGACCGGTACGTCACTGTGAGGATCACAGCCAAGAGCGCCCCACGTAACGCGAAGGGACCACAGGAAACAGTCGAACGGATGGTGGCGCGACTTTCAGCGGCAGAATGGCCGACCGAGGAAGGACAGAAGAAGCGTCCCTTTAAGACAATCCCAGATGATCGCCAAACAACCGGTGCCACCCCGCGGGCACCCAGCGACTTCTTCAATCTCTTTGACTTCTTTGATTTCTTCGACCAGGCACGTAGGTCAGGCTGTGCCTGACGCATACTCCACTCGACGTTCCGTC
>JAQGHS010000783.1 GCA_028291605.1 Planctomycetaceae bacterium
CACGGAACGAAACCTGGAGCGAATCAAAGCGTTGGGGGGAGGCATTGCCGTGCAGCACCGCATGGCTTTTCAAGGTGAGTACTTCGTCGATCGGTACGGTCCGCGGGCAGCCGAGCAGACACCACCCATCGCCAAGATGCTCAAGATGGGGATTCCCGTGGGGGCAGGTACCGACGCCACCCGTGTGGCCAGCTTCAATCCGTGGGTGTCGCTCTATTGGCTCGTCAGTGGTCGAACCGTTGGCGGACTGGCTCTTTATCCTGAAGATAATTGTCTTGATCGAGCCACCGCATTGCGGCTGTACACGCAAGGATCAGCTTGGATGTCGGGCGAAGAACAGGCGAAGGGCGCCATCGCGGCGGGCCAGTTCGCTGATTTCGTCGTATTGTCTGCAGATTATTTTTCGGTGCCAGAAGCAGAGATTAAGGGTATCGAATCGATCCTCACAGTCGTCGGAGGGCAAGTCGTCTACGGCAGCGGACCGTTCACCTCCCACAGTCCTGCACCGCTTCCTGTCACTCCTGATTGGTCCCCCGCTTCGTATTACGGCGGATACTACCAGGGAGCCAGTTCCAATGTCGTCGCGTCGGCCCCGCGGTCGGTTCAATACTCGCACGGTGCAGTCGGACACGATTGGATGCATCGGTTGCTCGGACCATGCAAATCCAACGGCTACGATCCGTTCTGGGGCACGGGATGTTCGTGCTGGGCATTCTAAATTGCCATCAGTGAAAAACGGATTACTGGCTAATATCGTGTCGATTTGAAGTTTCAGATCTCTCGATCAGCGTCAAAGTGAAAGGCCAAGAGATGCAAATCGCTTGGCGACATCCGTTACCATTTATCGTGACAATGCTTGCGGCATTGACGCTGCTGGCCACACCATCGGTACGCGCCCAATCGGAGTCGGAGGATGTGCGATCGGAGCCCGTTACGGGCCAGTCAGACGCCGCCACACAAACCACTGTGTCTGAATCACCAACAAGTCCCGCGGCAGGACGTTTGCCCACCGGCGACACCCAATTGGGACCCGGGCAACAAGCCGTATCCGGTTCCACTTCAAAGGGATCGGCTGGCGTTCCGGGTTACAAGCTGTTGCGATTTGATGAGGACTATTCTTACCTCCGCGAACTTGATTCCGTCACCGAGCCTCTCGACCACTTAAAATACATCCCGTTTGGCGCGCAGGACGGATACTTTCTGACCCTCGGCGGAGATGTTCGCGAGTGGTTCGAATCATACCACAACGATTCGTTTGGAGCGGGCCCCGGCAACGCGGAGGGATATAACACTTACTTCCTGCAACGCTATATGTTGCACGCCGACATCCACCTCGGATCCGACTGGAGGATCTTCGTCCAATCAATCAGTGGTTTCGAGGATGGCAGAATTGGCGGTCCGCGACCCGATATTGACGTCAATCGGTTTGATGCTCATCAAGGGTTTGTCGATTGGAAGTGGTCTGCAGACAACGAGAACAATTTCACCTGGCGTATTGGCCGTCAAGAGCTGCGCTATGGCAGCGGCAGACTGATCGACGTCCGGGAAGGCCCGAATCTCCGGCGATCGTTCGATGCCCTGCGAGCCCTTACGAATTGGGGTGATTGGTCGATTGACGGCTGGTGGGGCAAACCCGTCAGGAACAATCCCGCAGTGTTTGACGACGATCCCAATCCGACGGTCTCGTTCTGGGGAGTTTACGGAGTTCGCCCTGTCGGCGATGGAACTGTGGCCAATGTAGACTTGTACTATCTCGGACTCAAAAACCAGGCCGCGGAATTCAATCAACAACAGGGGCACGAAGCGCGGCATACAGTCGGAACGAGACTTTGGGGACGCCCCATGCCGTGGGAGTACAACCTGGAATATATCTATCAATTTGGCGGCTTTGGAACAGGCCGCATCAACGCCTGGTCGGCAGCCAACGCCGTAAGATATAATTTCGAAACCCTCACCTGGAAGCCGAGTACCGGAATCCGATTTGATGTTGCCAGCGGCGATCAGAATGCGAATTCCGCCAACTTGCAGACATTTAATCCGCTCTTTCCGTCCGGTGCGTATTTCAATCTGGCTGGACCATTTGGTCCCCTGAACATGATCGACCTGCACCCGACTCTAGACCTGCATCTCAACGACAACGTGACAGTCTCGGCGGATTGGAATTTCTTTTGGCGAGAAAGTGTGCACGACGGCGTCTATCGCCTTTCGGGCGCGTTACTCGCCAGCGACCAGAACAGCCAGGCACGCTATATCGGATCGAGCCCGGCAATGACGCTGATCTGGACACCGCAACGTCATGTCACAGTCCTCGTAAGTTACGTCCATGTGTTTCCGGGGTCATTTATTAAAGATGCGACGCCCGGTCAGCCCATTGACTTTGTGACCGCCTGGTTCACTTACAAATTCTGATTCCTCAATCGAAAAGTCTTCAAGATGAAAACCATTGTGAACTCTGTCTCGCTTCTGCTAGCCATCGCGTTGTTAGCAGTCGGCCCGGCTTTAGCTGAGGAGTCCAATAAGCCGCCAGCGGAGACCAAGTTGACTGGACCGGAGGGAGTGTCCCTCATCGTTCGGATGCAGGGGCCGTACGATGCCGATGTTCCATTACAGATTGTCTGCTATTTTAAGCGCACCCCGAACTCAGACGCGCGTTTTGTGGGGGCACCCGTCGAACTTGATAAACGCCTCGGCGGAATCATTGAGTCACTCCGTGCGCGTGGCGAATTCATAGGAGACGAACTCGAAACATTTTTGCTTGATGCACCGGCAGAGACCATCAAGCCCAAACGATTGTTGCTGATCGGTCTGGGAGACGAAGCTTCCCTTTCGCTGGAGCGGATGGAAAAAGTGGGCCGCGTTGCGTTGCGAGAGGCTGTTCGGATGGGGGTCGCCAAGGTCGCGTTCGCTCCGTTGATCAAGGACGCCGGGAACAATAAGTTGCCCGCTGGCGATGTCGAGAATGCTGTGGTACGGGGCATGCTTCTCGCCTATGACACCGAGAAACGACTTCAGAAGCAGGGCTTCGCTCAACCCTATACTTTGGACACGTGGGTCATCGAAGCCGGTCCCACCTACTACGATGAAACGATCGCGGGAGTCAAGAAAGCTGCTCTTGAGGCGACAGAGTCATCGAAGAAACGTGGGGCGAAACCTTATTCAACGAAGAGCAAGTGACAAGGCTAATTGAACGCGGCAAAAAAGCACGTTTTGCACGCCAGGGCTCTGCGTGGAGAGTAGCGATTGGTGCGGTTGCCCGACAACGTCGGTCGATGTGACGAATGGCACTTAGTTTTTATGTATGTGATTTTCTCAAATTGGGATAGGCAATTCCTGGTTTTCTGGCATAGATGGATGCGGTCACACTTCCATCTATGGCTAGGAGCCAGAGCGATGCGACACTCTCAACAGGGACGATTTCGTCAGCAGGCCAGCTTTCTCAGGCGTCAGTTTCTTCAAGAGGGTAATCTTCCATTCACCGAGGTTCTGTCGGCAAGCGGAATCTCGCGGGCTCTGGAAGCGATCAAGGTCTGTTGGAACGATAGGATCTTTACGCCGTTGGTGACGCTCTGGGTCTTTCTGGGACAAGTTCTCAGTGCTGATCAGTCCTGTCGTGCGGCAGTGGCTCGCTTGATTGCTCATCGTGTGTCCGCAGGGACTGAAACCCTGCAGTTCTGAAACGGGGGCATATTGCCAAGCCCGAAAGCGGCTGCCAGAAGCATTCTTCTCCGCCGTTGCCTGCTTGGTGGGGCGAACGCTGGATGACAAGGTCGACCCCCAGTGGTTGTGGAAAGGTCGTCGGGTTTATTTGTTCGATGGCTCTACTGTGTCCATGCCCGATACGCGGGAGAACCAGCAGGCGTATCCCCAACTTTACAATCAAAAACCAGGGACTGGATTCCCGATCGCGCGGATTGCGGCCATCATTCTCTTTCATGTGGAGCGATCCTTTACCTGGGAATCTGCCGTTATGCGGGGAAGGGCCAGGGGGAAGTCAGCTTACTACGCTAGTTGTGGAATATCTTGCGCCAGGGCGATGTCCTGCTCACCGATTGTCTGATGTCCAACAGGGTGGGAATCCTTTTGCTCGCGTACCTCGTCAAGCCCGTCGCGGCCTCCAATTGCGCCGCCCTTGCCGATTTCACCAGCCCCTGTCCGCAATTCCACGTCAATTTTCTGCCGAACAGGTTCGCCCCGCCTGTCCTGCTGCCGATAACATCTCCTGCTGTCGATAACATGATGTACCTTCTGCTCGGATCAGTTTGCGCCAATGAAGACATTCTTTAGAACGTCATCGACTCGGCAGCGGCGGGCGCGTTCCGCCGCGATGGAGCCACTGGCGGGGCATGTCGAGGTACTTGAAGATCGCGCGCTGCTTTCTGCGATGCGGGTGTCGGGAATCGACTCTCAGGCCCGAGACGTCGTGATTCAAGCCTATGAGACGCTTGTGGGTGAGACACCGACGCTTGCCGAGCAGAACCAACTCATCCGAATCGAGGCCCGCGCGGGCCAGAATGCGCTCGTACCGGCGATTGTTGCCACGCCCGCTTTTTATGAGCGAACAGCCGGTGGCGATGCGAGCCGCTATGTGACGTTGGCTGCGGCGACGCTCAACCAATTTCCCACGCAGGCAGAAGTCGATCGCTTAACGTGCAAAATTGAGAACCTGGGCGCCAGGCCGCAGGTCTTGAACCGCGTGGTGCGGAAGCTGGATCCGCCTCGATCGAAATCGCCAGAACCCACCGGTGAGCCCAATGCTCTGTACGAATTGCTCAGAGAGGATGTTCTGACCAACGCTGACTATTACAGCGATACGCCGGAAATTTTGGGCGCTTCGCTCGGGTTCACTCACATTCTCGGCGTGCCAGGCCTGAGCGGCACGACAAGTACCGACGAGGCGCTGGCGCGCGCGGCCGGCGGTTCGTGGGAAACGCTCAGCAGTCCGTCGGCCAGCACCGCGTCGCAACGAGCGTATACCTCTGACGCGTCGGTGCCCGGTATCGCTTCAAACTACGGTTACCCTGTGAAGTATACCGGTGGGTTCCCCATCGAGTTTAGCTGGCCGGTGCTTCCCAGCACGGTCGCCGGCAGCGACTTCCGCGTGACGCTCAACACCGGTCAGGTGGTCACTCCGCTGGCCGCCTCGATCACTCCGAATTTCGAATACAACGAGCGGAGCACGGTCGTGATCCTCGGCTATTTCGGCAACCGGATTGCTCCTGGGCAACCGGGTGCAATTTATCCTGTGAAACTGGAAGTGGCCGACACTCCCACGCCCCTCAAGTTGGTCGGTCCAGGTGGTGTCGTGGTCTCGGCGGCAGGGCTGACCTACGGCGATGGCAGCACGCCGATGACCGCGTACAACCCTGGGTCGGGGCCGAAGTTGGTCGGGGCCAAGCTGAGCGTGATGTCCACCCTGGGCGAGTCGGCGCCCGAGGCCTTCTCGGGTTCGCTTCCGAACGACGGCGTCACGCTTTACGGCTCGGCCGCGCAGTATCGGCTGCGGGTCTTCACCAGCGGTGGGTTCTCGCCGGATGGCGTCACGTCGGTCCTTCCGACCGACTTTTCGAAGTTCTTCCGACTCGAGACGGTCGACGAGAATGGCGTTGTACGCTACTTGACGCAGGCGAGCGTCGCATACGATTTGCCAACCGGAACGATCACGGTGGACGGCCTCGCGGATCTTTGGCCGTCCCAAGCCAGCTATGACGACTCGTATGTTGAGGACCATGATAACCAGATCGACATCATACTCTCCGGAGACGAAGCTGCCATCGCCACCATCAAGGCTGTGGAAATCCCGGCGTCCGGGAGTTATTCACCGTTTTACAATCCCGGCGGCCCGGGGAATAACCCGACCCCGGGCGTCACGTACAGTCAACCTGGGCCGAGCCAGTCACAACCGGTAATCAATGCGCTCACCAATCCGATGACTGTTACGTACTCCAACCCATAAAATGTTGTGCGATAGCCAAATAAGTTCCTTCGGTCGGGCTTGTGAACCGGCCGTTTCCCAACGCGATGTTGGCGGCGATCGACGTCTCCTCTGGATTGTAGCTGGGATTCAACCAAACAGTCGGCACTACTAGACTGCCCGCAAGTCGCCCGCGAAACAACCGATCCCAGATCCGACGACCGTGGACGCTGGTGTTGCTGCTCGTTGCGGTGTCTTATCTGCTGACGTGGACCGTGTCGTTGGATTGTGCCCCGGTTCTTCGTGCAACGCTCATGGAACGGCTTCTCGCGCCTATCGGTTGCGCCACTCAGGTCGCCGTTTCAGACATCCCGTCGATCCGTGCGTCTGTCCGATTGTTCAGAACGTACCGCGCTGTTGCTGCGCGCGTCGGCCCGGCACGCCGAAGCAAGTTTGCAGGATTGTCCCCCCCAATGGTCAATTGCGACGACGCCGAGTTGCGTACCTTTCCGCCCGCGCCGCATGGCCAGAACTCCAAATCTCGCCGTGCATCTCGGTCTCTGCGCGTCGCACCCAGCCAGCGGACTCAGGTCGGACCGGCGCGAAAATAGACCGCAGATTTATTACGCGTAATAAATCGAATCGAGCCAAACATCATTTTCGCTAGGTGGTGGTTTGCGATTCAAGAAATCCCGGTCTGCCACGTTACATCGTCATTGGCCTCAACGATGTTGGCTCCAGGAATCGCCCATCAGGCACTCGCCCATGCCGGTTGATGCCCCATTTTGCCGGCCGGGGCCTCTCGGAGCGAACTGACGTGATGCTAGAGGCCCGGGCGGGGAGTCGCCACGGAGTTGAATCCAGTTTCGAACTCGGGTGCCAAGAGAATACGGTGCAGGTACTGGCTGCCATCCGCATGTCGTTTCGACACGCTGATTCGCGCGCCCGATCCCACTTACCGTCCATTCCGTTCCAACTTGCGCGGCCACCGCCGTAATTCGATCCGGCGTGCTGATTGCGTATTTGGAAGGTTGGGTCTATCAATACGCCCGTCAAAACGCTCCGATCTGGGTCAATCGACGCGCCCACGCAGTAATCTATGGCATCTTTGTATTTGCCATAGATGATCTAACTCTTTGGTTCTTATTCGCAGCAGCCTAACGGCAATTCACAAGGCTACGAAAATCCAACAAAAAAGAGAGTTCATCTATGGTAAATACAAAGATGCCATAGATAGTAATACTTACGTATTACTGGATTCCGACGTCTTTTTGCCACCTATTTGGCGAATTGGTTTACGCGTAATTATTCAGATTGGTTTTCACGTAATAACGGCTCCGACCATAAATGGTTGAGTCGTTGCCAGTCAGTGGGCTGATCACACTGGTTGTTTTGTACGGGCGTAGGAAGCGGTCGCCCCAAGTCCACAAACCGCAGGATGTGGAGAGGACTCAACGGACAGAAGTAGAAGAATTCAATTGACTGGAGTGATGAGCGGCCGATGGACCGAATGGCCACTGCGTATCAGTGTCGCCTGGTCGATCACAATCCAGCTACTGCTCGGAATGTGGAATCGCGAGTGCGATTGCAGCAGATCGTCGACCTGAACCTTACCCCACCGAGCCGATGGGGAGCGTAATCGGTGGGTCAGCTGCGAGGGGACGTTATTAGGCAAAAACGACTTTTGACTCCGACTTATCCGCTCAGGTTGACCTCCGCATGTTGCAAACTGCGAATCTTTGCTCGGCAACTGCGTCTTCCAAATCATTTCGCAATTCTACTTCGGGGTAATCGCATTTGACGGCAACTTGGTACGCAACTATTAGGCAGAAAACAAATCAGGTGGATTTCTTGATCCGCTGGCCCGAGATCTGTGAGTCCCAAATTGGAAGCGTTGCCTTCGCTCCTGCCTGTCAGAAGCGACCGGCAAGATCCGAGAATCTCAATTGCCCGCAGGTGCGCCGGCGAGAATATTACTGCCGTCTTTTTACGCTTAATAAGAATTGACCTTTCTGGTTGCATGCCGCAAGTTACATGTTTTATCGGACACCCCGCTTTCGCTGGTAACATTCGCCGCTGAGGCAACACGAAGCGGATGGCTAATTGTCGCCGAACACTCGTCGTGAAAGACTGCCTGGTTGGCGGCATGGTCGTCCCAGTCTTTTTTGGGGCGGAACGGAGATGGCGCGGACCCGCTGCCACTTCAGGCCCAGACCTTTCGGGAACTGGCACGCCTGCGTCGGTTGGCGGCGGACGCCGGTGAGTTCTTCGATTCGTTGACACGCTTCAGCAATGGTCCGAGCCGGATGTTGTTCGAACGACACACGGATGGCGTCGGTATACGCGGCCAGTTCGCTGGTGGGCTGATACTCTCGCCCCCGCTTCCCCTGGGCATCCAGTCCACCGGCCCGTTACTCGCGGACCTAGCGTTCGGCCGTCGCCCAGCTCACGCCGACGATTTCCCCCGCCTTCTCACGTAGAGCTCCACCGTGCAGCACTCACAGCACCCAGAACTTGCGTCTTACGCTGGGATCGGAGTGCGATTCGCGCTTCGCGTTCACGACGCGCTGCTCGTCTTCCCTCAGTTGGATCCGCAACCAGGCCATGCTTCGCGTCCCTGCAGCCCGTGGAAACTTCGACAATCATCCTGACGGTCACGCGGGCCAGGTGCCACAAATCCAACCCGACGAAAGGTCGCATTCACCGCCGTGCGTGGTCTAAGTATGTGAAACAAGTGACTACGAAACACGGTCCGAGGACCAAGATCAGCCATTCACGAAGACGTTCATACTCCTTTGGTTCAGAGGGGCCCATTGGCGTTGCTCCCGGAAACCCCATTGGAATTGGGGAACTGATCGAAAAGTTCAAATCTCAGAAATCTTTTCGGATTTCATCCGGAATCGCAGGCGGTGTCGGGGATTATACTATGGAGAGAGTGTCGAACCGAATTGTGATCCGCCAGGTTTGCCGTGGAACTTCAAGACCGCCAGGAACTGTTTGTTCGCCTGTTTGCTCGATATGAGCGAGAACTGCGGCGGTATGCGTTGACTTTGCTGGCGGATTCCGTGGCAGTGGATGACGTCATTCAGGAATCCTCGGTCGCTCTGTGGCGCAAGTTTGATGACTATCGGGTCGAAGATCCCTTTCTGGCCTGGGCCTGCAAATTCATCTATTTCGAGGCCCTGAAGTATCGCAAGAAGTGGCAGTCTCAACGCCGGTTCTTCAGTCCCGAGACGTTTGAAGCGTTGGCTCGCGAGGCTGAACCCGTTGCCGAACAGCAGGAATCCGAGCGACTTGCGCTGCGGGACTGCCTGTCGCTGCTGCCGGTGGCGGATCGGGAACTGGTCGGCCTGCGGTATGCCACCGAGACGACCATCGCATCCTTGGCTAAGGAAACCGGGCAGACAGCCAAGTCGCTCTACCGGGCCTTGGAGCGGATTCGACGCGTGCTGGCCTTGTGCGTCCAGAAGAAACTGGCGGCCGGAGGCAATCTGTCGTGGGAGGCCGGAACATGAGCAATCATTCCAGTCTCCAGGCTCCAGGCTCCAGCCTACCACCAGAGCTTTACGGCTTAATGTCATCCTGGGCGGACGCTGCCCTGACTGACGACGAATTCGTCCAACTGGATACGCTGTTGAAAGACAGCGCCGACGGTCGCCAGGCATTTGCCCGTTACGTGCGGATGTGCCAGTCGCTACCGGAACTGATTGTGCCGTCATTTGATGCGGCGATCCGGGAGGGTGCGGCTAACGGCGAGCGTACTTTTTTGCATGTTGCAGAGCCTGATGAATCAAGAGCTGAATCGATCTCCCCTCGCCCCGGCCACGAACAGCGATCAGGGGCGGGAAGAGGGGAGTCAAGAGATTCCTGGAAGCCGCGAACGTCGTTTGACGCCGCAGGTCCAAGCGGTTTAGCAGGAACCTTGCACTCTCGACACTTATTGCGCCGGCTGGCTCGGCAACCGTGGGTCGTGGTTGCCGGACTGTTGGTGGCAGTTCTCATTGGAGTAGCCGGAGTCTTCCCGCGCGGAAATCCCCGCGCTGTGAATCCGGTTTCCGTCCTGCCCTTCACTCCTGCGATCGACGCGATGGCGGGTTCAGCTGACCTCGATTCGCATCTGGCCGTGGTGACTCGATCCGATAACGTCGTCTGGGAATCGGGCAGCGTGCCGGCCGAGATCGGCGCAGCGTTGAAATCGCAGGTGCTGAAGTTGGCTTCGGGAACTCTCGAATTTGCATTCGAGTGTGGGGCCAGTTTACGACTGCGCGGGCCGGCTGAATTCACCGTGATTTCCAAGTCGCGTGGAAAACTGTTGTTCGGCGAACTGTCGGCGCACGTGCCCGAGAATGCTCACGGCTTTACCATCGATACTCCCAGCGTGGAAGTGGTCGATCTGGGCACGGAATTTGGCGTCAGCGTGGACCGAGCCGGGATTTCGGACGTCCATGTGTTTCGCGGTTTGGTCGAAACGCGGATGTCCAGCGGCAACGAGCAGCCCGGGGTGCTCGAACGACTGGAGACCGATCAGACGCGGCGTTTTGCACCCGACCAGCCGACATCGGAAGTATTGAAATTCGACGAGTCAAAATACCCCGCGCCCCCGGAGCGTTATCACGACGAACCGACGACTCAGGGGGCGATTTGCCTGCTCCGCGAGCCACCGAAATCGCTGGCCTTCGGAGCACTCGAAAGCAATGAATTCATCCTGCTGCTTGAAGAACGCCGGGACGTCCAGTTGCCGCGGCCGATCCCGGTCAGTCTGAGCCTTCCCGGCCGGTATGACCGATTTCGGGGGAAAGATGGCAAACTTCGGCCACCGCTGCATGTCGATAGCTATTTGCTGCATTTCGACGCCTTGACGACGCCCCGCAATTACACGCATTTGCGATTGGATGGCAGCGTGACTTTCCCGAGACCCATCCTCGGTGTGATCGCCGTCGGGCCGGCATTGTCTGCAACAGATGGTCTGTTTGGATATGCGGATGTTATTCAAAGCGACGCCCGGTCGCGGGGACTGGATCGCAAGGCGAAGGGCGACAATTTGGATGTCGTGACGTTGAGTGAAGATCGGCGGACGCTGCATGTCAGCTTCAGCGTCGGCGGCTCGTGTGACCAGTTGCGGATTTTGATCCAGGCGGAACAGAAACGGTCCGTGGAGGAGCAGTAATGCGAGATTTCTGGAAGAAAACCCTGTTTGCGGGCCTCTGCTTGGCTTCGGTCGCCCTGGTGTGGGCCGCCGACGAAGGCGGCGTCATCCAACGATTTGAGAAAGCCGACAAGAACGGCGACGGCAAGATCACGCTCGCCGAGCTCACGGCGCTGACCGAGAACGCCAAACGCGCCCAAAAACTCTTCGACAGGTTTGACAAGGATGGCAATGGCAGCGTCACCAAGGCCGAACTGAAAGCGGGCGCCCAGGCGATGATGGCCGCGAAGGCCGAGACGATGAAGAAGCCGGACAAGAATCCTGCCGTGAAGCCCGAACCCGAAAAGTCGGAGCCGTCCAAAACCGATGCGATCAAGTCGGCAGCCGCCACCGACCAGCGGCATTCGACCCGCAACCCGATTGCGGCGGCCGCCGCGATCGACCACGAAATCAATCTGGAACTCACGAAGGCCATGGTCCCCGCATCCCCTGTGGCGTCGGATTCCGAATTCATACGCCGGCTGAGTCTCGATCTCCGCGGACGCATCCCGTCGGTCAGTGAGACTCAGGCGTTTTTGAAGGACACGGGTTCCGACAAGCGCCGCAAGCTGATCGACGAGTACCTAGCGGATGAAGAATATGGCGAACACTTCGCCATCATCTGGTATCACCGGATCGCGAAGCCCGACGACGACAACATGCGGGCACTCGTCAAGAACGAATTGCAGCCCTGGCTGGCGGACGGGTTCAATCAGAACCGGGGCTGGGATGGCATCGTCAAGGATATTTTGACTGCCACCGGAGACCGCGAACACAGCCCGGCGACCACGTTTTGGTTGAGCGCCGTGAACGACGCGAAACTCGGACAACCCGATCCGGCCAAAGCCACCGCCGCCGCGTCGCGGTTGTTCATGGGAGTCCGGTTGGAATGCTGCCAGTGTCACAACCACCCCTTCACGGAATTGAAGCAGACCGATTTCTGGGGGACGGCCGCGTTCTTCGCCCAGACCCACGCCAAGGGTGCGACTCAAAAGGCGGCCAAGGCTAACGCCACCCCCGACGTGTTTGAACAGGCCGGGGTTGGTGGGAAACGAAAGAAGAAGGGCGAGACCGCGGACAAGACTCCGCCGGCACCCTTCGGCTCAGTCGCCATTCCGTTCGAGGAAGGCAAGACGGTCCACGCGACATTTCTCGGCGGGAAAGAACCGGACGTGAAGGGGCAATCGACGCTGCGGCCGATCTTCGCCGAGTGGCTGACCGCGTCGACCAATCCCTATTTCGCCCGCGCCGCAGTGAACAAGCTGTGGGCCAACTTCTTCGGTCGCGGCATCGTCGATCCTATCGACGACATGCAGGCCGATTCACCCAACACGCATCCGAGACTGCTCTCGTTTCTGGCCGACGAATTCGCTGCCTCGAAATATGATCAGAAGCACCTGATCCGCTGCATCTGCAACAGCCACGTCTATCAACGGTCCAGCCAACCTACGCCCGAGAACAAGTCGGACGACGTGCTGTACAGCAAAATGCCGCTGAAAATCATGACGGCCGACATGCTGTACGACTCGCTGGCGACAGCGCTCGGGCACCAGGTGGCCGAAGCCGAACGTCGAGGCAAGGGAATGGCGGGCAAGAAGCAGCAGGGGGGGCCGCGCCAGGAGTTTCGCAAGTTCTTCCACGCCGAATCCGACGACGATGCCGGGATCGTCGCCGACTACTCCCACGGCGTGCCACAAGTCCTGCGGCTGATGAATGCCAAGCAGATCAACGACACATCCACCACGGTCGCGAACTTGATGCAGACGGAAACCAAGCCCGACAAGATCATTGCTGGCTTGTACGCAACCGTCCTGTCCCGCGAACCCACGCCTGCCGAGATTACTCAGGCCAAGAAGTTCATCGCCACGGACAAGGATGCAGCCAACGCCTACGGCGACCTGATGTGGGCGCTGCTGAATACAAGTGAATTTTTGTTTAATCACTAGGCCCAAAAAAAGACAACCGCCACCGGGCTTGGGCCAGTGGGGCTCACGAATTTGACGCTACTTTTGAACCGGCTCGCCAAGACGCATTCAATGAGGATCAAACCATGTTCTCCAAATTCGACAATAGTCTCTCCCGCCGCGATTGGCTCAAACTCTCATCCCTCGGCGCGTTGAGCCTCCCGGTCTCTGGTTGGCTCAATGTCCTGGCCGCGCGGGCCGCCGGGCCTTCGCAACCCAAAGCCAAGCACAAGAGCTGCATCCTGTTGTTCATGGAGGGTGGCCCCAGCCACATCGACACGTTCGATCCCAAGCCGGGGAATTCTTCCAGCGAGATCAAGCCCATCTCGACTGCGGTACCCGGCATGCAGATCAGTGAGCACTTCCCCAAGCTGGCGATGAAGATGAAGGACATGGCCCTGCTGCGCGGCATGTCTACCGGCGAAGGGAGTCACGGTCGTGCCCGATACTACATGCATACCGGCTATCGCGGCGGCGTGGGCGGGGTCATTCATCCCAGCATGGGAGCGGTCGCGTCAAACTTCCTGGGCCGTGAGACGGATGAGCTGCCCAACTTCGTGTCGATCGGCGACCGGTCTTATGGAGCGGGCTATGCCGGACCGCTGCACGCTCCAGTGGAAGTGGCTCGGGCCGCGGCCGGGATCGAGAATCTACATGTCCCGGACACGATGCCCGCGTTCGACAAACGGACCCGATTGCTAGACCAGATGGAGAAGGCTTTTGTAGACCGCATGCAAATCCCGTCCTTGGAAGCACACCGGGCGACTTATCAACGTGCTTCGGCATTGATGCATTCGCCCAAGTCCAAAGCCTTCGATATCAGCAACGAACCCGACGCGCTGCGTGAGGCTTACGGCCGCAATGCATTTGGCGAAGGGTGCCTGCTAGCCCGGCGGCTGGTCGAGCAGGGTGTGACGTTCGTGGAAGTTCAACTCGGCAAATGGGACACTCACACGAATAATGCGAAGCGGGTGCAGGCCCTGTCCGAGCAGGTGGACCCGGCCATGTCGACGTTGCTGACCGACTTGAAGCAGCGCGGGATGCTCGATTCGACCCTGGTGATCTGGATGGGTGAATTTGGACGTACCCCCAAGGTCGGAAAGCAGGGCGGACGCGATCACTACCCCAAGGCCTGGACCAGCGTCATGGCGGGCGGCGGATTGAAACTAGGACAGGCCGTCGGCCGCACCGACAAGGAGGGGGGCACGGTCGAAGAAGGCAAGGTCACTGCCGTCGATTTCATGGCCACGGTTTGCAAGGCCCTCGGCATCGACTACACCAAGGAACTGCACACTCCGGCCGGACGCCCAATGCGCGTGGTGGACAAGGGCGAGAAGCCGGTGGCGGAACTCTTTTGACTTCCCGTAGCCTGACTCTCCAGAGTCGGGCGGCTGCTGGCGGGATCGGACGTGGCGGTGAGTGACGTCTGCCCCGGGGCGCTTGTGGAATGATTCGGACTGCTTATCCCCACGCGCAACGACGTCTGCTAGGACACCCGAATCGCTCGACTCTGGAGAGTCAAGCTACTGCATGCACCTGGAGAAGCTGATGCTACGTCCCTGTGTCTATCGCCAATCCTGATTGCATTGCTGCGAGCGACCAACCACGCGGCACCGTCAGCATCACTGCCTGACAAACTGCTGTTCGACTTCGAGGAGCCTGCAAGTCTTACCGCTTGGTCGGCCTGGACTTACCCGGTGCGAAGACGCGCGAACCTCGGGCCCAACGGGAATTCGTCGCCGACCATGCGACCTCGAGCAAGATCAGTTTGAAGCTGACCTTCGCCGGTGGCGACTTTTCCACGGTGACGACAACTCAGGTCGCGGGCGACTGGATCGGCTATCCAAGATCCTACGGCGGGAACTGGAAGTAGAAATCGCCAATGACCATGTGACCCTAACTCCACCATTAGCACCCCGAGATTCACATTCAATCCATCCCGTAAGCTCGCCATGTGCTCTACAGTAACCGGAATGAGGCCTTCTTGAGAAGACATTCTAACTTCGCTATTGTTCCTGTGCTTACGTTGGATTTAACCTGGCCCTTATTCAGCTATTTCACATATATGCCGTAACACAGGAACAAGGTCCACGCTTCCCACGTCGAGGTCGCGGTCGCCAGGCCAAAGGCTAGGTCAACCCCAGCGGACACGAACCAACCCCAAAAGATGAATCGTCGGAGAGCAATCACCGAGCACCGCCAGCTAGAAAACATTCTATCGCCATCCCCACTCTTGGGTTGCAACTGGCCCTCGAACATCACTTCCCCAGTCTCAATGACCACTGCCGAATTCACAAGCAGCGCACCGTCAAACGTCTAGGGTGAAACTGGTATACTCCACCGATTCATTTGACTGCTCGGTTGATCTATCGTAAGCGTGATCGGAACTCTACCTCGGAAAGTCGCCATGCTCCGCCCCTCCGGCACTTGCTCCCTAGCGTGTCTGCTGTCCCTTCTCGTATTCACCGATTCTTCAATTCACGCCTCAGATCTGGTTCTCGACCAGACCACAGCTTTAACGGAAGAACGGCCGCTCGACGAGGTCATCGTCGACGGGCTCAACCGCTTCTGC
>JAQGHS010000807.1 GCA_028291605.1 Planctomycetaceae bacterium
CGTAGACTGACTCTCCCGAGTCGGGCGAATTGTGTGTCGTTTTTGCCCGACTCGGGAGAGAGTCAGGCGACGTCCCTGCCGGCGACCAACCAGCAACGAATGTATTATGCAGGCACAAAGCAGCAGAGTCAATGTAATAACGCAGCAGTGATAAAACTGCAACGCGTCAACCATTGCGCAACTGACGGCTTGACAACGGGTTAAAAACTTTGAAAAATTGTTGAAATAACAAGGCTGCAGTTGGTGCCTGATGCCCGCGGCCGGGACGATCCTGCCCGGGAGGGGCTCAGGCCGGACAGGATGGTCCGTGCTTTAGAACCGGAGTTTCCGATGGCGAAGAAGAATGGCGAGAAGACCCCGTCCCGGCAGTTTGATGCGGCGGAAGTCGAGGCGATGTCATCGCAGTTGCGTGAGGCGGCCGATAACCTGAGCGCGGCGGCGGCCCTGCTGGATGAGCACGAGATCCCCGGGGCCTACTTCCATCTGTCGAATCTGCAGAACACGCTGATCAGCAAGGTCCTGGTGTATGCCCGGGATGCGAAGGGCCTGGCCGAAGATGAAGTGCGGGCGAAACAGGCCGGCACCGTCAGCGAACGCACGAAAAATGTCTTGCGTTACCAGGAAGGCGTGGCCACCGAGGCCCCCGGCTATCTGCCTCGACCCCGCACGGCTCCGGCCCCGGCGAAGAAGAAGGCGGCGCCATCCAAGAAGAAGAGATAGTCGCGATCCGCTTGCGCTTTTTGAAGTTGCGCTATTTGCGACGAAGCGGGGGCCCCGGTTGATTGAAATCAGGGTGAATTCCGAACCTGGAAGGTTCGCAGCTAATAGCCGGTGGTTGAGGAGCGCAGCGACGACACCACCGGTTACGAGGTCAACGGGAACGCATCCTGGAGGGATGCCAGAGGGAACAAACTTCACGCTGGCTCGATTGGAAATCTTCTGCGATCCCTTCAGGATCGAGGGCGGGACGGGGCGTGGTCCGGTGGTGTCGTCGCTCTGCTCCTCAACCACCGGCTATTAGCTGGCATCCTTCCGGGATGCAATACTTCCTTCAACTGACGCTGTGACGGAAACAACTGCGCAGCGTCAAAACTTGCGCTTCGAGCTTGTATTCGTCAAACACGGCCTGGCGTAAACCTCTATTACGCCCTCTCCTTCCTCGGCCTGTCCCGGCTCCCGCGTTTCATCAAGCGTGTCGCTGAATGTTTCACCGACACTCTTGATATCTGACCCGGTCGACAACGGCTCCGTTCGATAACGACAAGGCGTCTTTAGTCGACGGGCTCGCATTCTTGTTCACGTTATCTTCCGTTCGGGCGGCAACGGTCGCCGCGGAACGCACCTCCGGCGTGACAAAATCTCCAAATCGCAGTTGCCGAATTGTCCACAATCTGCGTACGATCGTTGATATCTTATATTTTATGTCTTCTGCGCTCACGTCTATCAGGAGATTTCACCCATGCAGAAACTCTCGTTTCGTCCCGTTCGCTGGACCGCAGTCTCGGGCAGGTCGCGGTTCCGTCGGGGATTTACCCTGATCGAACTGCTGGTGGTCATCGCGATTATTGCCGTGTTGATTGCCCTGTTACTACCCGCCGTGCAGCAGGCGCGCGAGGCGGCCCGGCGCTCGCAATGTAAAAACAACCTCAAGCAACTGGGGTTGGCGTTGCACAATTTCGAAGGCACGTTCAAGAAGTTTCCGATGGGGCAGCGCGGCAGTTCGGTCGCCTATGCCAACTGGAAAGTGCTCCTGTTTCCCTACATGGACCAGGCCCCGGTTTATAACCTGCTGAATATGGACGACGTTTATGATCCCATCGTGCTGCAGAACCTGGTGCTGCCGGCCTTGAAGTGTCCATCGGCCGTCGTGCCCGATCTGCAGCCTCAGGCGTGGGTCACGTGGTGGACTAACAATCATCATCAGGTGTCGTCTTACCAGGGGATTATGGGAGCCTATCCCGATCCCGCTGCCCGGACCACCGCGACTTGCACGTCGAACTATGGGGGCTGGTTCGCGGGATCAGGGATGCTGGTGCCCAATCGACAGGTGTCGCTCGCCGACTGCATCGACGGGACCTCGAACACCATCGTCCTCGCCGAACAATCGGGCCGCGTCGGGACGACCGACATTCGCAGTGGCTACTACACACCCTGGGGCAGTATCACCCAACCCTATAAGGTCGAAGAAATGCCAGCCGGTGTTGACCTGTGGGGGATGAGTCTCTCATGCGTGGCTTATGCGAATAATTCGAAGACCGCGGCCGCCGGATCGGGTGCGTCCTACATGGGAAATACGGTCTTGAACTCCGAGCACGTGGGCGGGTTGCATGCGTTGTTCACGGATGGTTCGGTCCGATTTGTCTCAGACAATATGAACTTCTCCAATTTTCAGAAGCTGTGTGTGCGTGACGATGGCGGGGTGGTGTCAGATGCTCCATAGTGAGTGGAAGATGACTAGAGTAGGCTGAGTCTCCAGGCCCGCAAGTGCTTTGTGAACAGGGCTGTGAGCGGCATGGCGCTAGCCACCGGTGCTGTGTGTCGATTTTGCTGGAAGAACCGGCGGCTAGCGCCGTGCCGCTCAGGCTGAGCGCTTCTGGCAACCGGCGACGGGACTCCAATCTGTGAACTTCCTTCCTGATTGAGCAACAAAGGACAACATGGCGATTCAACGAGATTGGGGTCGGTTCGGTGGCGTCTGGCTGCTGCTGGCGGGCATGCTGCTCAGCGGTTGCGGCGGAAGCGGGAAGCCCGAGGGCAGTGTGGCGGGTAAGGTGACGTACAATGGAAATCCGGTGACCTCGGGCACCGTGAATTTCCTGTCAACAGCCGGAGTCGGGGCGCAGGCCAAGATCAATAACGGCGCCTATCAGGTGAATGGCCCGTTGGCGACCGGTGAGTACTCCGTGTACGTCGCCCCGCCGCTCCCGACGCCGCAACCTCCCGGAACGAAGCCCGTCCCGCCCCCCAAATTCGAAGTGCCGGCAAAGTATCAAGACGCGAAGCAGAGCGGGCTGAAAGTGACCGTGAAGGCGGGGAGGAATGATCTGCCTGTGACGATCAAGGATTAGGGCCCGGTGCTTCACCCCTGCCGGACAACGCCGTGAGCGATTTTCAGATCGCGATATCTAAGTAGCCGCATTCGCCAGAATGCGGGCGTTTGCCGGACACGCTCCCGCATTCTGGCGAATGCGGCTACAACAATCGCGCACGGCGTTGCCTGCCAGAGCGACCGCCATTCAGGCCTCTGCCGATACTCAATATCGTACTGTCTGTGGCTCAACTTTTTTCTGGCCCAGTCACATTCTTGTGTAACCGGCGGCCGTCGTCCCTCCACTGAGGATCGGTGCCTCTTGCCGCAGTCTTGCCCGGGCGCGAGCTTCATATAAAAGTTTGTTAATGTTCGACACATGACTCGATGTCGCGGCCAATACCTCAAACAAGGTCGTGGGGTGAGTGGCTTCCTCAGTGGGGCGAGGCATTAATTGACTCGCCGGTCTAGTATTTGTCGTGGCTGGGGTGAGTCGCGGTGAAAGTTCACGAATGTCGTGATCCAAGCGAGACGCCGCTTCGTTCTACAGGTGCTGGATGCATTAGGTATATGCCAGGGAACTGCTTGCGGTGTCACCTGCATGAGGAATAGGAAGGCGACTTTTTCCCCGCGGGTTTCTAAGAAAAACTCGTGTCGCACGTAGGTATCGTGGGGAGACGCGTGGGGTCTCGATATCGAGCGGCGTGTTTTCAACGGTCGTTAAAAAATTGTCAGACAAAAAGTCCGCTATTGCGGATCGAGATCAATAGCCGCCCTTGCCGTTCGCGTTCGTACGGCGGGTGTGTGGCATGCGAACGTGGTGCCACCCTGTTGTGTCTTCGCCTTTACCTTTCAGAGTCGTCAGTTTTCACCTCCTGAAGCCCGCATTCCCGTAGACGTGTTGTCAATGATCGGCGGGCTCGCGCGGTCGGTGGAAGTACTGTCCGAGTGACTTCACATGTCCGTGCAAATCGCATATACAGGTGGTGATGGTGCTCGAGCAAGAGCCAGACCTGAACGTTCCAGCGTCACCATGAGGACCCCTTGGATGTTGACGATCAGTTACTTGAATCGCGAAGAGGAATCGGCTGCCAGTTATGAGGCGGCAGTGGCCGTTTTAAAGAGCCGGTTTCGCCATGCGGCGTTCAGCAAGCGCTGGGAACAATTCGGGTCGGACTATGAGCGGCAGCTCGTCTGGGCGACGCCAACCGAGGCTGCGTGCGACGTCATCGGATTTCGCGCAGTAGCTCAGATCCTGCGCCCATTACAGGCCGCGACCTCTGCGAATTCTGTGAAGTCCCCGAAGAAGAACCCGGGCAACAACGGCAAGCCGTCATCAGCGAGAACGCGTTAGATTCGACCCCCGGGCGGTCTGTATTAACGCCAACAGGTGCCGGAAACCGGGATTCCGTCCCCGGTTCCTGACACCTGCGATTTGATCGTCAATGACAAACGGACTCTCTCGTTACCGTTTGGCCGCGGGGGCCGTGTTGAACGGCTTGACGTTCGACAGTTCGCGTTTGTTGTCGTTCGTCGGGAACAGGTCCCACAGGTTGTCGGTCGCGTTGACGCCGATCTGCACGTCGCCGCTCGTCTTGATCTCTTTCGCGACAAAATCGGAACCATTGCCGCGGTCAAATCGGACTACGATCGGGTAGATCGAGCTGATGTTCTTGGTCGCCTCGGCGGGCACCGTCATGTCCTCGCCCTGGAAGATAAAGTGGAACTCTTGATTGCTCTGCGAGTTATCCATGACCACATCAAACCGTTGCCGATACAGTTGCCAACCCAGGTCGCTGGGGGTGAAGTAGTAGGAGCCGGGAGACAGCGTGTAGGCCGACGAACCGAAAGTCTGGCCGCGATCAAACTCAATGACCCACTTGCGGTCACCAGGCAGCTTCTGACGCATGCCGGGTTCCATCACATAATGATTGCCGTTGATGTTGTAGTTAATGGTGGCTCGTGAACTGGGCGGGTTCACAATCAGCGTACCCGCGGAGACTTCGTCCCCTTGAGCTTCCGGAATCGGACTGCCGGTGACGATGGGCAGCTTCAAAGCCTGGGCGGCATTCCCTTCTGCAATGGCCATCGGGCCGGCCCCTTCATTACCTATCAGGATGGCGTCCTTGCTGAGCACAATTGCGGTCCCCGCGGGCAGCGTCGGATCGAACAGGAGCGTCACATTGCCGGGGGGCAGCTTGGCGACGGCACCCTTTTCAGGATCGGCAGATTCGAGCAAATGTCGCGCTTCCACCCAGGTCTTCAGAGTCTTCGTGAAGGGGGTCAGGTCGGCGATCGCGGGGGTGGAAGTGGCGATTTTTCCCAAGGCCACATCCAACTGAGCCACAGCCTTCCGAACGGCCGCTTTGTTCTTCTCGACGTCGGTCGTCAGGCGCGCCATATTGCCTTTTACATCGGTCTGGCGAGCGGCGATTTCGGCACCTGCGGTATCCTGCGGATTGCCACGCGCCCACGCTTCATAAACGGCGGTCGGATCACCCGCTCGCAGAGCGACCACCAGCTTGGTCTGATCTTCCGACTTCCAGCCACTAGTCTTGGCGAGGATTGCCAGTTCGTCCGGCAGGATCGTCTTGAGTCTCTCATTCAGACCGTCAACCTGGTCGATGATATTCTTGTCGATGTTATTCAGAGCACTCTTCTGAGCATCGACCGAGAGGGGAATGGGGACGATGATGGCGTTCGGAGTCGCGACCGGCTTGTTGGCTTCGAACGTATTACGCCGGAGAGCGGAATTGCCGTCGGAGGATTGCGGTCCGACTGCCGGTGGAGCGGCGACTTGTCCGAACAGTAAACTAGTGGACGCAATGGTGCCCACCAGCACGGCGAGAGAGAGCGGTTGTCGAAACATGTTGGTATCCCCTTGTGTTCAGCCCGCGAGTCTTAAAAAGTACCGAAACGCCGCGACTGGGAGCACCTTGCTATCAGGGGCGAACCGAACCCGACTTGGACTTCAATGCCGGAGAGATCAACGCAAATCGTATACCGACATGGAAATTGTGACCTTTACGCTCAGTCGGAAGGAATTGCGATGAAAAACATCGCTCCACTCTCCCCGGAGTACCAGGGCGCGGGGAGCGGAATTCTCCATTTATTCGAGGGTTTTATAAGTCACTGAGCGACACAAAGAACCCCAAGCCAACTGAGGAGCTCGTGCTGGCGACTGAGCTACAGCATCGTGCTCGACGGGTTGTGC
>JAQGHS010000899.1 GCA_028291605.1 Planctomycetaceae bacterium
TTTTGTTCTACGAAGCGACTCGCCAGGTAATCGAGCAATTCCGGATGCGTGGGGAGCTGGCCTCGCAGACCAAAATCGTTCGGAGTCGAAACAATGCCGCGACCAAAGTGGTACTGCCAGATCCGGTTCACCATGACGCGGGCCGTCAATGGGTTCTGAGGATTGACGATCAAATCAGCCAATTGCAATCGCCCGCTGCCGGGGATCTCTTTGGCCAACTCTTGACCTCCCAAGATGGCCGGAAAATGTCGCGTGACTTCATTGCCCAGGCGCTTGGGGTCACCTCGCAATTGCAGTTTGGTATTGGCTGGCGTCCCCTCGGCGACGGCATAGGCATTATTCACCTGCGGTGTCTCGGCTGCTGCGGCCTTAAGTTTTTGACGCACTGCGGCCAAGTTCTTCGCGGCCGCGTCCACCGCAGCCTTCTTTTCGGGACTCTCGGGCAGCTTTTTGGCTTCTGCTTCGGCTGCCTCCAGCGTCTTCACCTCGGCCTCCAGCGCAGCCACCGTGGCGCGATGGGGAGCCAGCAATGCCTCGATTTCCGTGGCCGACATCAGCGGAACGAAATCCGACTGTCGCTTATCTACTTCGGCTCCGGGGAATGGAAACCGGGTGCTCTCGAAGATGCCATACAGACCGTAATAATCACTCATGGTGATCGGGTCGAACTTGTGGTCGTGACAGCGGGCGCACGACACACTGGAACCCAAAAGTCCGCGTCCCAGATTATCGATCGTGTCTTCCAGGGTCAGATGGTGCTCACCCATCCGGTCCCCGCCGAATCGACGAGCGATCGCCAGATAGCCAGTCGCCACAATCCGCTCATACCGCTCGGCGTCGTTATCGCTGGGAAGCAGGTCTCCCGCGATCTGGTCGCGCAGGAACTGGTCGTACGGCAGATCACGATTGAAAGCGCGGATCACCCAGTCCCGGTACTTGTGAGCCTGTGGCACCGGATAGTCTGACGCATTACCGCAACTATCTGAGTAACGCACGACATCCAGCCAATGGCGCCCCCAGCGCTCTCCATACCGGGCGGAACTTAACAGCCGGTCCACCACCCGTTCGAAGGCTTGAGATGAACTGTCGGCCAGAAACGCATCCATTTCGGCCGGCGTCGGTGGCAATCCCGTCAGGTCGAACGTGACGCGACGCAGCAAGGTCCGCGAATCCGCCGACGAGACTGGAGCAACTCCCGCCGACTCCATGCGGTGTAGAATGAAATTGTCGATGGAATTTCGCGGCCACGACTGATCTTTCACCGTGGGCACAGCCGGGTCGGTCACCGGCTGGTACGACCAGAACTTGCGTCCTTCTTCGAGCGAGATCCCATATTTCGGCTTGGCGGCCAGATCGTTTGTTTTGGCCAATATGGATCGCGGGTCGGCGGCACCGTTTTTTACCCAAGTTTCCAGATCAGCGATTTCCGTGTCCGTCAGCTTCTGTTTGGGCGGCATTCGCAGGTCTTTGTCGACCTGTCGGACGGCCCGAATCAACAGACTTTTCTCAGGATCGCCCGGTACGATGGCGGGGCCCGAATCACCTCCGGTCATCCAGCCTTCGCGAGAATTGAGCACCAGGCCGCCGTGTTCCTTCTTGCCGTGGCACTCGACGCAATGCGTCACGAAGATCGGCCGAATCTTTTTCTCAAAGAATTCGATCGCCGCGGCATCGGGTTCTTCGGCGAACGAGGCGCTGGCGGACAGCACGGACATCAATACTGCCATCAACACTGCGAAAGTGATCTGCTGACGTTTCATCTCCATCGCTTTCAGTCGTGACGAAGAAAGTGGAATCCAGGATGTTCGCTCGCGGAAGCTGCCCGGAAGCGCTGGCTGTCTACAGTATGAATAAGGACAAACATTGCCAAGCCGCCATCGGCACCTGAACTCTCAATATACATGAATTACTTGTCCTGGGCGAGTATTGCGATGCCGCTGGGCACCTGCGGGCGTTATGGCGGTCCAGGCGTTGGGGAGATTTGTATTCCCGTCTACCAGCCTGGACTTCGAGCACGCAGTGACAGTCTCGGTGTTCAAATTGCAGTCTGCAGACACTCGGAAATTCACGTTCCGTTTCGATGGACGCTTGATAGTAATTCATTTTCGGAAGTGGTCCAGGATTTGCGTTGATGACGCCGAAACTCGGAAGCATCTGTTGCTGCCCGCAGATTTCTCAGAGTCATTTACCAAAGGAAACTCCCATGCAAACAACAACTTGTTCAACCGCTGTCGGTGTCTTTACCAACACCGCGCAAGCCGACCGAGCGGTCGATGCTCTGTTCAATGCAGGGTTTGACACTCATCAAATCGGTGTGGTGACGCGAGACCACCAAGATGTGCGGCGGACCATCAAAACCGCTACGAAAACGACTGATGAAGCCGAAAACGCCACCGCAGGCGCTGCGACCGGTGCGCTGGCCGGTGCCGGAATCGGCGCCTTGATTGGCTGGGGTGTGCTCGCCGGCGCGGTCCCGGTGATCGGTCCGGCCTTGTTTGCGGGGACCCTCGGAGTGTTGGCGTCGAATGCCGCGGGCGGAGCTGCCGCCGTGGGAGTGATCGGGGCTCTAACGGGATGGGGAGTCTCCGAAGAACACGCCAAGCACTACGAATCCGAAGTTGCGGCCGGCAGGGTCGTGGTGACGGTGACCTCAGAGGGACGCTGTGAAGAAGCTCGAGAAATCCTGAGGCAACACGGTGCCACGAGCAAAGATTCGGCGTGCCGTAACTAAAAAGTGAGCTGCGAAAGCAGAATAACAACCTGGTAAGAACGGAATCTGCCAGTTATGCGGCGTGTTGCCGATTTCATTAGAGCATTGGGTTTCACTCCCAATCTCTAATGAATCGTGCAACCCGCCGCTTTTTTTACCGCTTTAACTTCCCGTGGCCGACGCTGCCTGCGTCGGCCACGGGCTACTCCGTGGAGGATGTTTTCGCCCTCCCATCAACTTGAATCACAAATGCATCCTTCTAGCGGGTGGGTTCCGCCACCGGAGGCGACTCGGAAGATCCCTTCGCTCTTGCGGGCTTGCCGCTCATAAACCTGTTGCATCCACTGTTACCAGATACCCGCAACAGGTATGGTTGTAGTTCCTCATCGATGCACTGCCCCATGGTCAGATTCTCAATGGCGGCTGGGGGTTCGATTTGCCACCATTTGCAGTCCTTACAGAGACCCCAGCTTTTTTTTGACATGATAGATCCTGTACTTTGAAGGTCAGATTGGCAATACGCGGGGATACGGACGGGCGTCCCGGTACTGGTATTCGCAATCGGCATTCCTCAGAATCCAATAATTCATGCGGCAATTCGAGAATCGGACCCTCTGCGGGAGAAGACAATTAGTAATATTAATTCGACGTCAGCCAGACTGTTGCTGCTGACGATCGCCTATCTGGGATTCATCAGCCTGGGGTTTCCCGACCCGGTTGCCGGAGTCGCCTGGCCGAGTGTGCGTGACACTTTCTCGCTGTCACAAAGTAGTTTCGGACTGGTCTTCATCGCCCTGGGCTGCGGCTACTGTGCCTCAGGTTTCTTTGGTGGCAAACTCACACAACTGCTGGGGCTCGGCAATTTGCTTTGGATCAGCAGCGGCTTAGTTGCGGTGGCCATGTTGGGTAGCTCTGTTGCACCGGCCTGGCCGGTATTCGTGATTTGTGCCGTGATCTGGGGATTAGGTTCGGGAGGCATTGATGCCGGGTTGAACTCCTATTTGTCGAACCACTTTTCGGCCCGTCATATGAATTGGCTCCACGCCTGTTACAGCATTGGGGCGACCCTGGGACCATTGCTGATGACGGCGACGCTGGTACGTGCCGGATCGTGGCGATTGGGCTATGCGCTGGTTGGCGGCGTGCTACTCCTGATGACGGTGCTTTTCTTGATCACACGTCAGCGTTGGACAGAACCGCCACGATCTGTCGATGGCGATATAAGGCCCCCAGTGTCCATGCAAGCAACACTGCGCCAACCATTGGTATGGCTGCAGATCGTCCTCTTCTTTCTGTACGTCGGCCTGGAATTCACCGTCGGACAGTGGAGCTTCACGGTGTTAACCGAATCACGCGGCCTGAGACCAGAGCTCGCCGGAATGCTGGCTGGAGCCTACTACGGGGCCATCGGCGTCGGGCGAGTTCTCACAGGGGTGATCTCCCAGTGCGTCGGTCTGGATCGAATTCTGCGAATTTCAATGTTCATCGCAGTGATCGGAGCCTCGGCGTTTGCGTTCGCGCCCGCTGGAACCGGCGACGTGGCTCTCGTCGTCATTGGACTCGGCCTGGCCCCGGTCTTCCCCTGCCTGATGTCGAGGACTCCCGACAGATTAGGTGCCGAATACGCCGCTCACGCCGTGGGCTTTCAAGTCAGTTCAGGCATGCTGGGAGGCGCACTGGTGCCGGGTCTGACAGGGTTGATTGCTGAGCAGTTGGGACTCGAGTTTGCTGCTCAGTTCGCTGTGTTACTGGCCGCCCTCTTGTGGGGAACTCACGAGTTACTTCTCGTGGCGACATCGCGACATCGAGGTACCGTCGCTAAGCTAAGTCATTGAGTAGATCACGATGTCACCACGTTCGCCAGAACGTGGATCAAGTTGATTTATTCAATCTCACTGAAGCGCTCTATTCACTGCTGGAGACACAATGGCCGTTCCCGAGATTTTGCTAAAACGCATTGCGTGGCATGAGGCCGCTCACGCGTTTATAGCCGCATATCACGGCTTCCAGTTGCTGGCGGTGCGGATTGATGGCCCCGAGAACCAGGAAGGCAGCGTCTGGAAAGTGGCACCTCGCAAGGCGTCTGCCGTGTTTACCCAAAGCCAGAGTCAACGGGAACTCGCCGTGCATGCCGCCGGTGAAGTTGCGGAATCAATGTGGTTTGCTCCTCCCTATGACCGAGACGCCGGCCTGGATCGGAACAGTTGTTGGAGATTCGCCCTGGAGATGAAAGGCTCGCCGACGGACATCAATCAATCCCACAGATTGGACATCGCCGACTGGCCCAAGTTGGCATGTGGACGCCAATTACGCGATACCATCGACACAGAGAAAGCTGCGGTCCGCAAGATTCTGGAGCGACACAAAACGACCATCGAACCCATCGCGAACCGGCTGCTCGAAAAGAGGCGAGTCTGGGGTGACGAGGTAATCGAAATCATCGATCAGATTAAGGCGATCCAAATTCAAGCGAGCGAAGCCAAAGCCCTCAAGAAGGAAGCAAACTAATACTCGGCCGGGCCGGCTGCGAAACTCACGCGTGTAATCCCTGGATGACGATTTCCAGGAACTCGCGAGCCCGGCGGGCCAGGGCGTCGATTTGCTCTGGAGTGGTCGCGCGAATGTTAGGTGCGGAAATGTTCTCGCAGCAGAGAGGCATTGGCCGACCGGTGAAGGCCACGGGATGCAGCAACCGATAGTGATCGATCTCCCCCAGGCCGGGACCACAGTCCTGGTTGACCGGGAACATGCGGTGGTCCTTGATGCAGAAGCTGCGGGTCTCCATGGCACACGTCTTGAAGTCATCGAGCGGATTGACCTTGCCCTGGGTGTAGTCCATGACGTTGCCGGCGTCGTAGTTCACCATGATGCCGTCGTCGCCCACCTCGCGGACGATCTCGCCGGTGAGCTGCCCGGTCTCGCCATGCTGTTTGACGACGATCACCACGCCGTGATCGCGAGCGATCGGACCAAGCTGCTTGAAGCGCTCGACCCAGACCTGACGGTTCGGTCCTTTGGTGTGGCCGAACGTCAGGACTTGCGGGATGCCAGCGGCGTGCGCCTGCACGATGCGATTGGTCAGTATCTCGATCGCGTTCGGAGCTTCGGGATAGATGCCGGAGAACATCATCAGGGGTTCGAGACCCAGGTCTCGACAGCGCTGGCCCAATTCCTTGGCACGCTGTGGCGGCGCGTCAGCGGCCATCACCGGGACACCCTTGGATTCGCCAGACTCCTTGTGTGACGTGCCCCAGGCGACGAACTTGTACCCCGCTCCTTGGATCCCGGTGAGCGCACGCTCCAGCGGGTACTGGCTGTAGGGCAGCGTCATGCACGCGATCTGAAACTTCGTAGGCGGGCCCGCGGGCTTCGCCGCCGGGGTTTCGTCGGCAAGCAGCACGCCGCGCAGTGCCAGGCCACACCAGGCAGCCGCACCGCTCTGGAGTAACGTACGTCGGTTGATCATTCGAAAATCTGTCATGGTCGTTTTCTCGATGATTTTCGTAGCAGAACTCGCCAAGAGTTCTGGCCGCATTGGCGACAACCCCGGAAGTCTTGGCGACTTCGGCTACG
>JAQGHS010000902.1 GCA_028291605.1 Planctomycetaceae bacterium
CGCAGGGGATCAAGCTCGGGCCGCACGACTGGGCGGTCCGCTGCAATCTAGTGACCATCCACGATGGCATCATGGTCAGTTTTACCGCCGAACAGGTCCCCAACAATATCGGTGCCAAGCTGATGGCGGTCATGCAGGAAGCCTGCGGAAACGACCGTTGGGAATTCATTCCCGGCGTCAGTTATCGCAACCTGTTGATTTACCGTGGCCGCCCCGGCGAGCCCGCTCCGTTCGGCCCAGAAACGCAAACGACTCCGCCGCACGACTTGACCGACGGGCCCGTTGAGCATGCTCTACCCAAGGGCACGGGCAGCGACGTCATGCTCGATTTCATGACGCGCAGCCAGGACCTGTTTGCCCACCGCGACCTCGTGGAATCACACGCTACGCAGATCTGGCTCTGGGGGCAGGGTCAGGCACCCGCACTCACCCCGTTCCTGCCGCGTTTCGGCGTGCAAGGAGGCATGATCACCGCGGTCGACCTGTTACGCGGGCTGGCTCGGCTGCTGGGCTGGAAGAGTTTTGAAGTCCCGGGAGCCACCGGTTATCTCGATACCGACTACGCCGCGAAGGGCCGCTATGCCGTGCAGGCCTTGGACGACGTCGACTTAATCGTCGTCCATGTGGAAGCGACGGACGAGGCCTCCCACGAAGGAAACGCTGCCGCCAAGGTGGCCGCTCTCGAGCAGATTGACGAGCACATCGTCGGACCGGTCTTAGAGAAATTGAAGTCTTTCGGAGATTATCGAATCCTGATTTCGCCCGATCATCCGACGTTCTTGCGGACGAAGACTCACAGTTACGGATTTGTTCCATTCGCCGTTTGTGGAACGGGCATCAACCCGAACGATAGCGAGACTTACGATGAGGTCTCTGCCGCGAAGTCGCAGTGGGCCTATCCGGCCGGCTGGGATTTAATGGAGCGATTCTTAAAAGGAACGTGGTAGCGAAGCCGTAGCCCGACTCTCCGAGTCGGGTGCCGCATCCCCGCAGGGGTGACGGAGACATTAGGTCAACGCGTAATAATTCGACGACGAACGCAACAACCATGAAACGCAGGACGCGAACCGCCGAGATTGAATCACCCGACCCTTCGTCAAATACCAATCTCACGCCGGCGATATTAAAAAGATTCCGCAAGGCCCTTCAGGCGTGGTACACCGAACACGGCCGTGAACTTCCCTGGCGACTGACGCATGATCCCTATCGTATCTGGATCAGCGAGATCATGCTGCAACAAACGACAGTTGTGGCGGTGATCCCCTACTTCGAGCGGTTCCTCACCCGGTTTCCAACGATCCACGAACTGGCCGCGGCCGAAGAGACCGAAGTCCTGCGCTACTGGGAAGGCTTGGGCTATTACAGCCGCGCGAGAAACATTCATAAGGCGGCCCAACACGTTTCATCAAAACTGAGCGGGACCTTTCCAGAACTAGTGGACGAATTACAGGACTTGCCCGGAATCGGTCGCTATACTGCGGGTGCGATTCGTTCGTTTGCGTTTAATCTGCCGGCCCCGATTGTGGAAGCCAATACGTTGCGGCTCTATTGCCGCCTGCTGGGCTATGACGCCGATCCTCGCGCTCGTGCCGGGCAGGATGCCTTGTGGAGCTTCGCCGAGGAGCTAGTCCCTGGAGATCACCCGGGACGCTTCAATCAGGCATTGATGGAACTCGGATCGATCGTCTGTACTCCCACGAATCCCAACTGCCCGAGTTGTCCGGTCAGCTTTGCCTGCCAGGCGTTCTTGACCAGTCGGCAGCGAGAGATTCCCCGCGCGGCCGTCCGGCCTGAGATCACGGCCGTGACCGAATTATCCGTCGTGCTACGGCGAGGTGATCGCTTCTTGCTCTATCATCGCGCACCCGGCGAACGCTGGGCCGGTCTGTGGGACTTTCCGCGATTTGCTTGCGATGAGCTCACCGCCGCACCGAAACGTCAGCCGGCGTGGATTGAGAATAAGTTATCTCAAGATTTGGGAGTACAGGTAAAGGTCGATGAGTTGCTGACCGAGATCCGGCACAGTGTGACTCGGTATCGCATTACTTTGCGATCATTTCTCGCCGATCATGAATCGGGAGAGATCTCTGAAGCCGCCGGTGAATATCGTTGGTTAACGGTGGACGAGATTCACACATATCCGCTTTCCGTGACGGGTCGGAAGTTAGCGAAGTTATTGCCCGAAGCGATTGCGGACGCGAAACGCGGTGGGCATCCTCTTCCTAAAAGTGGGCAGCTTTTCAGAAAATGAGTTGCGGCCGCGTCGTCGTCGCCCCATCCTACAGGAAGAGTTCTTCTGCGTGCCGAACTAAGAAATAATCTGCTTACGCCGGTTCACATAATCCCACACGACATAGCGATCGAGATCCTTGCCGCCGGTAAAGAAGACTCGACCTTTCGTTTGTTCGGCCAGACGGTGGGCGAACCGGATGTCTTCTTCCGATTGTGACCAACTCGACAACAGAAAGAGATTGATCACGATTCCTTCCCGCTTACACAGCGCCGCTTCACGCATAGTCGCGGCTTCTGTCCGCGGGTCAGGCGGGTAGAGGAAGTACAGATGCTTCCCTTCAAAATGCGCCGTTGGCAGGCCGTCTGTGATCAAGATGATCTGCCGATTAGGTGTGTTCTGAGCCTGCAAGAACTGTCGCCCCAACTGCAGCGCATGTTGAATGTTGGTGAAGTGCGGTGGAATATCGTCCTCGGTAATCTCCGGCTGACTCATGTCGGCCCGCAATCGGACGACGGGGTCGAAAATCGTGACCGGCTTCGGCAGCAGTTTTACAATGTCGCTGACATGCCGCGGCCGAGCGATACTAAACATTTCGATAAATTGCAGGAAGTCGCCGGGGTACTCACGGCGAATTAAGGCATCGAGGGCCAGGGCCATCCTCTTCACGTTGATATAAAGTCCGTTGTAGCGCATTGAGCCGCTCATATCGAGCAATACTGACGTCGCACATTTGGGCGAGTTTCGCGTGCGGTGGATGACGATGTCTTCCGGCTTCATTCGCACGGGCAGATGCGGGCCGTCACGCAACATGGCGTTCACGAGCGAGGCCGGAATATCCATGTTGGTCAGCGAATCACCAAACTCGTAGTCCTTTGTCGTTTGCAGCTCGACCGCACCTTCACCGACGATCGGACCGTTATGCCGGCCGGTGCGAGATTCCTGCAATTGACTAAAGATGCGCTCTAACAATTTCCCTTGGAAGAGACGATAGGCCTGCGGCGTTAATTGGTAGCCTTGCTTGGATTTCTCCAGGCCCTGTTGCTCCGCGAGATGCCGGATCTGTTCGGCCAGTTGTTGCTGCAGCTTACCGAGTTCATCGAGCCCCTGCTGGTCGACGAACTGCGAGAGTTCTTCCATGTCGATGAACGCGAGTTGAGCATTCTTCGCCGCATCTTCTAATTGCTTCAGCAGCTTGTCGATCAGCTCCAATTCATGTTTGACGTCCAGCGCTTCGGGGACCGTCAACGATTCGCGGCCGGTGAATTCATACTTTCTCGCGAGTTCATCGATCTCATATTTCTCGCCCAGACGTTCGGAGAGATGTAAGAGTTGCGTCGCAAACTTAGAACGCTCGTCGCCGGCTCGATACCACAGCCGTTGCAGCTCGCGGAGTTGTTCGTTCTTAACGGCTGAGTGAAACTCCGTGGCGAGTTTAGAGGGGGGCTTCGTGTTCTTAGCCTGGTCCAGGAACGCACTCTCCGCGAGCTTTTCAACGCGCTTCGTTTCGTAGGTCTCAAGGATCCGCCGCTTGGCTTCCAGCAGTTTCTTCTTAATCGATTCGAGGCTAGCCCCCATCCCGGCAATCTGTTGAATATCCAGCTTCACGGCGTTGGCGAGTTGTTCTTCGGTGAAGTCATCCATCTCGCCATACATCAACATGTGTTCGAAGGCGGACGAAACCATGTCGGGCGGCGTGGCGCTCGGGCTGGGGAATTCGACCGGATCATACTTTTGATAAGTATGAATGATGCCGCCGAGGGAATATGGGTCTGAGGGTGTTGACATGGTATAAACAAATCCTAGACGGACAGGCCCCGTAACGTAGGTCAGGGTGTGCCTGACGTCTTTCGGTTCAGGTTTTGTGTCGCGGAATGCGCAGCGAAGTCTGTCGATTTGGGGTCGGGGGGGG
>JAQGHS010000909.1 GCA_028291605.1 Planctomycetaceae bacterium
CAGCTCGGCCCTGACGAAATCGCGGCTGCCGGCGGTGATGCTGCTGCTGGGGCGGCTGGGGCGGGTGGGGGACCGCCTGCTGCGGGTGGACCGGCGGGCCCTGGGGGCATGGGCGGAGGAGGAGCCGGAGGTCTTGGTGGGACGGTCGAGAAAAAACGCTACATCGAGGAAACACCGCGATTTAAGACACGCGGCTTTTATATGGAGTTGGTACTGGATCACCGCATTCTGCCCGAATTCATTGCGGAATTGAGCGATTCGAAATGGCCGCTGCGTGTGATCCGGGTGCAACAGGTGGATATGGATCTGGCAGACATCGGGAACGGAGCCTTGGGTGCTGGCGGGGCCGGCGCGGGAGGCATGGGAGGCATGGGAGGCATGGGGAAAGGTCCTGGCGTTGGGCGGCAACCTGGTCTGATGGGGGCAGGGGTGGGGCGGGGTGTCCGTCCAGGTATTGGTGCTGGCCCACGACCGGGTAGCAACAAAGAGGGTGCTGTTGTTGAGAGCGCAGTGGATGTCCAGGCAGCAATGTCTGACCCGTATTTGGTCAACGTTGCCTTAAGCGGGATCATTACCCTTTATTTGCCGCCTGAGGTTGTCCCCGGTGCGGAAGGTGCACCCGCGGCGACTCCGGCTGCAACTGACCCAACTGCCGCAGCACCGGCCGGCGCCGCCGTACCGGGTGCCGCACCTGTCGCTGCAGGGGCCACTGATCCAGCCGCCACTACGCCTGCTGGTGCCACCACTCCTGCCGCTGCGACGACGCCTGCCGGCGCGACGGCTCCGCCAGCAGTGGGGACCGCGCCTGCCACTCCCGGTGCACCGGGCACGCCACCCGCGGCTACGCAAACAACAGACAAACCTACAACAACAGAACCCAAGCCCGCTGGGGAAACGAAATCGGCAGTTCCACCAGCGGGAACGCCAGATCCTGCCGCGGGAAAACCACCTGCTGCTCCCGCGGCAGGTAGTCCTCCGGCTGCTGCTGCCAGTCCGGTACCAGCCACTGCTGCACCGGCAAAACCTGAGGTACCGGCGGCAGGAGCCAAGCCATAGTCGGGAAAATAGATTCGAAACGAGTTGTTAGATTTGTTTGCAGGACAATCTTGTCGGGCGCTTCCAGTGAAGAACGGCATTGTTCCCACGTGACAGAAGAAGACGGACAGGATTGTCCGTCCTACACAGAATCAGATGCTGAGGTCCGTTGGTCAGCAGAATGACTTTTCATTCACACCAGGCGGAAGTTCTCAGTTCCCAATAGCAAATTGAGCCTGTCAGGCTCCAAGGGGGTCCCATGAAAGGGTTGATGGCGAAACTCAAAGGCATGCCGATCAAGAGCATCTTGATGACGCATGGAGAGAAGTTCGTTTTCGGAACTGTGGGTCTGATGGTTCTGCTCGCCCTGGTTTCCACAACTTGGGGTGGATATCAAAAGCAACCGGATGAACTGCTGACCAAGGCGACGGCGGCAGGCACGGCTCTCCACACGGGTGCCTGGCCTGAAGAGCGGCAGGGTGCGCTCAAGCCGTCAACTTACCAGGCGATGGCGACGTCAATGTTTGATGAATTGAACATGGTCGATTCCATGTCTCCGTTTTCTTACGACAAGCCGATGTCGTTCCCCATTTATGCCCGCGAAGAACCAGATGGCGAACCCGAATGGCCATCCGCTCCGCAAGATCTCATTGCCGATGCGAGCGTGATGGTTCTGGGCGTCAATCCGCCGCTGCCGACTGAGGAAGAGCTGGCAAAATTGCAGGAGGAGGCTAACGCTCTGCAGACCGCTCCTCTTAAAGCTGCTGGAGCGACTAAAAAGGGGGGCAAGACGAAGGATGACGCCTTGGCGGGGTCTGCTGCGATGATGCCGCCTGCCATGGGGGCCGGCGGAATGGGAGGTGGTTTGAGCACAGGAATGCAACCCCGTGGCCAGCGGTTTGTTGCGGTGCGCGGCATCGTCAATCTGTTTGATATTGGCCGGGCCATTCAAAAGGCCTTGCATCTCGAAACACCAGCGGAAGGGATGGCCTTGATCGAGGTCATTGACTTCAAGATTCAACGTCAGAAGGCCATCGCGGGGCCGAATCCCTGGCCGGATGATTCGTGGCAGGACGTCAGTCTCGATCGCGCCGACGAAGTGCTGTCGGAAAGTGAGCAGGCGGCCGATCTGGTTACCACGGAATGCATTAATCCCGTCTTTACGATGCCTTTGCCGACACGACTGGATGGAGATTATACGAAAATCGTCAGCCATCCGTCCCTGGAGCGATTTGAGTTGTCGAAGGAGCAACGTGCGATGGAGCAAAAGCTCAATTCTGCGCTGATGGAATCTGCAGGCGAGATGGGTCTTGAAGAGCAGGCCGGAAAACGCCGCGGATTCCTAAAGGACCAGGTTGATATCGGCGGACTGCGAAGTAACTTCATGGGTGCCGGTGGAAACATGGGTGATGTCTACAGGAAAGCCGGTATCACTACTCCCGCCGCGGCCGGTGGTGCGGGAGGCATGATGCCGCAACTTAGTGGACCGCGTCCGTCAATGGGTGGTCCGATGGCTGGTGGGCCGCGCCCGGGTGCCGGCGGTATGCAGATGCCTGGTATGCAACATCCCGGTGGTCCCGGAATGATGGGTGGTCAAGGGGGAATGGTGGCGCAAGTGGGTGGTGCCGCCGCGGGGTATTTGATGTTGTTCCGCTACCTGGATTTCGATGTCAATCCGGGCGAAGCCTATCGCTACCGTGTCCAGTTAGAATTCGCCAACCCGAACTACGGTGTGGCGCTCGACAAGATCAAGGAAGCGTCAGTGGCCGAAGGAGAAACACGGCTGACCGAATGGTCTCAACCGTCCGCGCCAGTGGTTGTGAAGTCGGATTCTAACCTGTTTCTGACGGAAGTCGACAAACGCCCGCGAGCCAAGGGTGAAGCCAAAATCCACGCGTATCAGTGGGACCCGAGTTTGGGAACGTACATTGACTCCAAGATGGTCGCCAAGTTCGGACAGTTCCTCGGTGGTCTGGCTCCGTCGGTCCGTCTGGACCTGGGAGTTCCGTCCTACCAGGAAAAGCAAGTGTTGTTTGCCACGAAAGACTTCTTGCTCGATACAGCTCTGCCGCCGGCGATTATTCCGGCCGACAATCCCGATCTGAATTTGGTGGTCGATTCCAAGCAGCCGAAAGATGGCCTGGAAATGCCGTCCGAGGCGATCGTGCTCGATGAGTACGGTCAATTGAAGGTTCTCGATTCAATCACGCAGAAGCCGATGGCAGACGAGGTTAAGAAAAAGGTTGATGCCGAACGTGAGCCTTGGAAGTATTTGGAAGAAACCGGGGAGCCCAAGGACGGCTTGAATAGCTTGGACCCCGCCGCTGCCGGGCCAGGTGGAGGGATGATGATGCCTTCGCTCGGGGGGCCCACGAGTGCCCTGAAACGCGGCAAGGGCGGGAAAGCGGGCAAAGCCGGTGCGGGTGCCGGAGCGATGACAACGATGCCTGGTCCAGGTGGCCCTGGCACGACAGGTAAAGGTAAGGGCAAGGGGCCGCGATAACGAGGTCCAGCCCTCGGCGAAAAAAACGTGCATTAATCAGAAGCCCAACCGTCATTCGGTTGGGCTTCTTGCTTGGAGTCATCGGTGGCTGCAATCTGCCACTGTGCCCTGGGTTGGAGTTAGTTGGCTTCCCAGACTAACTCACAAAATCGCCCCAGTGTGCGGCTGACGCGCGTCGTGTCCGCATCGGTCGCAATGTGAGCATTGTTGATGAACACGGCAAATGCGAAGTTCTTTCGCTTCGCCGTCGTCATATAGCCCGCCAGGGCCTTGCTGGTCACGAGATAGCGATTGTTGAGCAAATTCTGGAAGAACAGCGTCCCCGTCTTCGCTTGCACTCGGCCCCGAGCGGGACTATTCGCCGCGACGGCATCGACCAGAGTGCCATCGATCCCCAGGATTGGAAGGCCATCACGATAAGCGGTGGCATCCGGTCGAGTGGCCATGTACCGCAGAAGTTGAACGGTGGCTCGAGGAGTCACGGCATCTGCGGGGGAACCTCCGGCCCCACCACCAAACGAAATCGAGTCCGCGTCGACTCCTGCTTTCAGCAGAAAATCACGTTGCAACAGCAGCCCTGCCCCCAAGGTTCGTTTGCCATTCTTGGCGGCCACGATCAGCGGCAGTGTGCTGGCTTGCAGATTATGGCTGACTTTGAAAATCAGCTTGATGGATTCCGATAACGGAGGCGATTGAAAAGCCGCGACTCGCGGCAGCTTGGCAACTTCGTCGCGGGCTGGCAGTCGGTCGCGAGCATTATCGGCCCACAGGGATCGTTCGACGACCACTCCGTTGCGTTGCAGCGCTTCAATCAACAGCGAGCGGGCAAACGACGGCGGGTCAGGGACTTCGAAGGTCTTCAGCAACGGCTTATGACCTTCAGGAATCTTGCCCGAGACCAGCAGATTGCGCGGCCCGATCGCCTGCACATCGATTTCCAGGGGCTCGCCAGCGGCAACGGTGAAGACGCGTGAATCGACACGAATCGACGCAGTTTGAGGCCGCCAGCTCAATTGCGAGAGCTGCCCAGACTGAGCGGGTGTCAGCACGATATCAATAACGTTGTCGTTAATTAGTATGGGCGAGACGCGTGCGGGACCGCTGCCGGTACTCTCTGTGGAATCGAACAGCCGATCGTCGATCAGGACATCGCCTCGAACCTGCGCGATCCCCATGGCGGCGATCTTCTGCGCTAGTTCATTCAATCCCTGCAGAGGATCGGTCGCCGTCAATTCTCCCTTGGCCGAGTCATTGGCATAAGTATGATCATTGTTGACGAAGGCAATTTTGCCATCACTGGTGGTCCGTCCGCCAAATGTCAGATCCCCCGAGGCCACCAGGATCAGATCTCCTTTCAATCGGCCGCCGTTATCAATTTCTCCCCGGCGATGCACCGGTGTCTCAAAGCGGTAATTGGACCCCAGGGCATCCAAAGCCGTAGCGCAGGAATAAAGCTTGGTCGTTGATGCTGGGGCAAACAGCTTGTCGGCATTCGATTCGTAGACCGTGGCTCCGGTTGCCAAATCGATGACCAGACAGCCGCAATGCGCCTGTTTGTATTCTGGAGCGCCAAACAACTCGATCATCAACGGGCTCAATTTTTCCGCGGCGGATGACATGGCGGGAACCATCATTGACAATGCCACGAATACGCCTGAAATGAGACGCAGCCCCGTTGAACGCAAAAACATAAACAACCTTCCCGACACTCAAGTCGAGTCCCAATTCCATTTTTTGACGCGGGCGATCTCACGGTGTGAGAGATCGAGCGTTGATGAGTGTGAGGGTCTGAGAACAGGTCAACGTCGAACCAACTCAGGATATCAGCTTCAAATCAAGTCTCGTGCTGACTCTCGCACGACCATCCTCTCACACCTCGACCACCGTTGTCACTGCATCTTACTTGGCCGATCTACTCTACACGTTCACACCGAGCGAAGGAAACTCCCGCCAGACTTCCGCGAGGCGTTCCAATGGCAATCCAATTACGTTGGAGGCACTCCCCGTCATGCCCGTTACGAATGGATCGATCGGCAACCGCAACCCGTAGGCACCGCATTTGCCCTGCCACTCGCCACTGTCCAGATAGGATCGTATTTGGGAGTCCGTCCAGTGACGCATTGTGATTTCGGTCTGTTCCACACCGGTGAGTGCGAGTCCATCCATCGTTCGCAGCAGGCACCAACCCGTCAGCACCTGATGCGTGGTCCCGGACAGTTTTCCCAGCATCTGTCGGGCAATCTCGCGGTCCGCAGGCTTTCCAAGAATCTCTCCACCGGCAAGGCTGACGGTGTCGGCTCCGAGAATGACACCGGAATGTCCGAGGCGCTGGACCGCTCGAGCTTTCAATTGAGCGAGATACATTAGCCCTGCTGCCAGATCTGGAAACAGAGAAAGGTCTGGCTCGTCAACACCCGACGCCACTGCCGTGACATAATATCCGGCTTGCTCAAGGAGTTCTTGGCGATAGGGTGATCCACTGGCGAGGATAATGCTTGGCATGGTGCGATTGTTTTATGTCGTGGCTGTTATGGCGTGCAAGCTGGTGGCCAGGTCTTGTCGTCTCTATCGGGACTTTGAAGGTACACGAGTTTGGGCTATCTACCCGTGAAGGCGAAGACCTGCTGTCAATTCGCTTTCAACCGTCCTTATTTCCGAGATCCGCTGGTCGTCCGAGCAAATGGCCCATGTTCCACGGTCTTCCCCGCTTCTATAATTCACTATCTCATCGACAGATGAGGAGTTTTTCAATCAAATCGAAACTTGCCGTTTTCCGAACAAGAATTCCGAACGAGTTTCGAGTTGCTAGGCCAGCCGCGCTGCTGGCAGGACCGAATTGCCATGTTAGATACCACCACTTCTTTGGAGCCGGCCGAGGTTCCAGTACAACAAGGGGCTCCCCTGCCCCCTTTTCCACCGACCGCCAGCCCTGAAGCAAACGGTTTGCCTCACAGCAATGGCAACAGCTCTCACGAATGGCTGCGTGACGAACGTAACTTGCTGGAAGGTCCCCGGTCGCGGTGGACCGAACTGGTTCGCGTTTTCAAGATTGCCGGCGAGTTCATCCGGGGGTTTCGAGCTCTGCATTTTCAAGGCCCGTGCGTCACCGTGTTTGGTTCGGCGCGATTTCCCGAAAATCACCCGTACTACCAAAAAGCCAGGGAAATCGGTGCCGAAGCGGCGAAGTTGGGTTTCACAGTGATGACGGGTGGCGGCCCGGGAATTATGGAGGCCGCCAATCGCGGCGCCAAAGAGGTCGGCGGTCGCTCAGTCGGTTGCAACATCATGCTGCCCAAGGAGCAACACGAGAATCGCTACCTCGATCAGATGATTCTCTTCCGCTACTTCTTCGTGCGGAAAGTCATGCTGGTGAAGTACTCGCAAGCCTTCATCATCATGCCGGGAGGCTACGGCACTCTGGACGAAGCCTTTGAAGCCATGACCCTGATTCAGACCGGAAAGGTCTTCAATTTTCCGGTAATTTTTGTCGGCGTCGAGTTTTGGAAGCCGTTGTTTGAGTTCTTGCGGAACACTCTCCAGGCGAATCGGACGATCGAGCAGCACGACATTACACGCCTAGTCCTCACTGATGACGTGTCCGAAGTGATGGAGCATCTCTCGACGTGTCCGTCTCAGCCGACTCGCGAAGGGCGCGGATTTATCGCGGATCGCGAATGGCTGACTCACGACTGTCCGAAACGCTGGCATTGGTTCGGTGAATGATCCGCAATGGCGAGAGTCGCCCAACAATACAAGCTCGAAGCGCAAGCGAGTGCATCCCAATTGGTTCCGGGGAGATGCACTCGCTTGCGCTTCGAGCTTGTATGATCAGACGCCCTATCCACCCAGCTTTTGCTGATACAACCGTTCGACGTCGGCCGTTGTCACGGTAATTTCTCGCGTGAAACCAGTGTGAGTCCGCTCGTAACGGATCTTGCTGGCGAGCTTAGGCTCTGCGTGTAACGCCTGTGCCAGCCAGCGTTTATCGTCTTCTGGCAGCTTGGCAAGTGCCGGATCCCAGAGGGTGATGGTTTCCATCACCAGCGTCTCCATGCGGGCGTCGTATACGTCGTAAGCCATGACCTGAACTCGTTAAAGCGTCGACCTTGGGAAATAACATTGGAAGCGGCATTATAGCCTAATCGAGAACCGTCTGCACTCCAACTGAGTGACCGGATGGATTAGAGTGGACTGCCGCGCTGTAGCCTGACTCTCTGAGTTGGGTACCTTCGTTATGGGCAGAACCCGACACAGAGAGTCCGGACTACGGAAATACCATGAGTCACATTCTGGTCGTCGATGACGAACCGGCGATTTGCTGGGGTTTGCGTGAGTTCCTGACCGATGACGGTCACGAAGTCAGTGTGGCGGCATCCGCCGAAGAAGCCCTGCGGATGACGGAAACGATCCGGCCCGATGTGGTTGTGATGGATGTCCGGCTGCCCGGCATGGATGGTTTATCTGCCATCCAGCACCTGCGACCTCGCATCGGGACCGCCCCGATCGTGGTGATCACGGCGTTTGGAACGCTCGACACGGCCGTACGTGCAGTTCACGAGGGGGCCTTCGACTACCTCACGAAACCGTTCGATCTCGACCAGGCCGCGATGGTCTTAAATCGGGCGATCACGTCTTGTGCACCCATTGTCGAAGAACCGGCCGCGTCGCCCCCCAATGACACCGGAGTGGGATTGATCGGTTCCTCACCGGCGATGCAACGGATCTTCAAGCAAATCGCACTGGTCGCTGCGGCCGATGTTCCCGTATTGATTACCGGCGAAAGCGGCACGGGAAAAGAACTCGTGGCGCGATTGCTACACCAACATAGCGCGCGGCGCGACAAACCGTTTCTACCCGTCTGTCTCGCCGCATTGAACCCGGGGCTCGTCGAAAGTGAATTGTTCGGACACGCCCGCGGTTCATTTACAGGGGCCACTGAGGATCGGCGCGGCGTGTTTGAATTCGCGGAACGGGGCACATTGTTGCTGGATGAAATCGGCGATACCCCCCTGCCCCTGCAGGTCAAACTGTTGCGGGTACTCGAAAATCGCGAGTATTCCGTCGTCGGCGATCCCCGACCCCGGCCGACCCAAGTCCGGATTATTGCGGCCACAAATCGGTCTTTGCCCGAGATGATTGCGGCCGGAACCTTTCGCGAGGATTTGTATTATCGATTAAGCGTCTTCCACATTGAATTGCCTCCCCTGTGCGAGCGGCTGTCCGACCTGCCGGATCTGGCCAATCACTTTCTGCGGCTGGCGCCCGGTAATTCCGCTCAGCATCGTTTCGCCGAGGGATTTCTCGACGCCTTGCAACAACGTCCCTGGGCGGGGAATGTTCGTGAATTGCGAAATGCGATCGAATATGCCGCATTGTTGGCTCGCAGCGGTCCGCTGCGAGCGGAACATTTACCTCCGCCGTTGCCTTTGCCACAAGTTGGCCATGTGGAAAAAACCACCGCAGAGCAGCAGATCGCGACCGGCGTTAGCGACTGGGTGTCTCAGCTTGCCGAGCAGTTGGTCGAATTTGGAGCAACAACCGACTTGTACGATCGCTTGCTGAGCGTCGTCGAACCACCCCTCTTGCAGGCCGTGCTGGCCCAATGCGGCCACAACCGGGCTGCCGCTGCCCAAAAGCTGGGGTTACATCGCGGAACGTTACGTCAAAAGCTGAAGCAGCATGGGATTGATAAGTAGTGGAAGTCTTTTGACCCCAAGTTCATGGACTTCGCAGTCGCTTCGCTGTGCGGAGTGATTCCTTTACAATCCTGACGGACAACTGGATTGGCACTCATCTGGAATCATTCTCGGGAGCAGCACGATGGGCGGTCGCATGACGTGTGTCGGTAGGCTGATGGCAGCAGGGTTGTGTTTGGTGGCTTGGGGACTTGCTCCGGTGTCGGCTGCCGAGGCTCTGCCTCCCTATGAAACGGCCGACCCGGTCTTGCGCATCGTGACGCTCGATTCCGCGGATACGGAATCGTTTCTGGCTGTGAAGCTCGACACGACCGGCCGCATGTTTGTCGGTGGGCGCGAAGCCCTGTTCGTGTACGAGCCTCTGGCGGACGGAAAGTACGGTCCACGCACCGAGCTGATGCATTTTCCTGACCACACCTGGGTGTATGATATCGAGATCCGCGGGAACGACATTTATGTCCTGACGGTGAGTGCCCTCTACGTCCTGCCTGATGCCCGCATCAAACGCGAAGGGTTGACAATTAAGAGGCTGGTGTGGGGCGTGCCCCTCGGGCATGTTCATCAATGCTTTCATGGGATGACTTGGGGGCCAGAAGGTGATCTTTACATCGCGACCGGCGATCCACTGTGGTATTACGGCGACTTCGAGCGCCCTGATCACTGGGGACATTGGACGATGTTCAGCCAGCCCGCAAAGTCTGATATCCATCAGCCCAACGCGGACTGGGTGAAAACTCCCTATAACGGTGTCGGGGCCGTGTTCCGCTGCCGTCCGAACGGCAGTAATCTGCAGGTTGTCTCCCGCGGACTGCGAAATAGTTGTGGGCTGGTGTTTGATCAGAACTGGAATTTGTTCACTAACGATAACGACCACGAATCGATGCCGGCCGAATACGTTCCCGGCCGTCTGAATCACGTCACGCCGCAGTCCTACTTCAGTTGGCCGCGCGGTTGGATGGTATCGAAGACGCCTGATCGCAAGGATCTGCTCGACACGATGATCACGACGATGGGGCGAGCGGTCCCTGTCGGCCAGTCCTACTACAACGACGCCTACCTGGGAGAAAAATACCGGCATGCCCTCCTGGTCGCCCGCTGGTGTACTCGGAAGGTCACCTACTATCCGCTCGAACCAAGCGGTTCCACGTTCAAGTGCCAGGAACATGAGTTGCTAATTGGGCGTGATCAAGCCCGGCCGGTGGGTGTGACGGTCGGACGTGGCGGACGGATTTTTGCGACGATTTGTTACATGGCGCAGAACGAGGGTTCGCCCGTCTATAAGAGCGACGTGGTGATGATTACGCGGAAGGATGATCCAGCCACGGCACCGTTTGAGTCCTATGATGCAACCAAGGCTCCAATGGACAAACGGCTGACAGAACTCTCGAATCCCAACTGGTCGCGACGATACGCGGCACACGTGGAATTGCAGCGTCGTGTGGCGGAAGTCCCGGCGAAATCGTGGGCGCAAGCCAGTCAAATAGAGGCCGGCAATCCTGCCGCAATGCATTGGCCTTGGCTGCTGGCCAATGCCGGTCATCAGAGTGCTGTCGAAGCGTTCGCGAAATTGGCGGCGAGTGCGAATGCGCAGATCCGATTGCAGGCGGTACGTGCCTGGGACGAGCTTGCAACCCGGCAGCCGGCCAATCTGGCTCCGAATGTGCCGCAGTGGCTGAAGGACCCCAATCCGCAGATTCAGCACGCGGG
>JAQGHS010000942.1 GCA_028291605.1 Planctomycetaceae bacterium
TGAGCCCAATTTTCGAGGAAGCCCCCCCAGCTTCGTGGCACATCGAGCCATCTCAGCGGCAACCCGGTGGTACCTGAGGTCTGGTGCATCCGCGAATAAGCCGCCAGGGGATAAGTCAGATTCGTCCCATATGGTGGATGGGACGCCTGGTCGGCAACGATTTCCTGCTTGGTGATGAAGGGGACCATTGCCAGGTCGTCGAGCGTCCGAATGTCGTTCAGAGTGAGCCCGGCCGCGGCGAATCGGCTCGTCCAAAAGGCATTGCTGGGAAGGATTTCCGTCAGCAGTGCCCGCAGACGAACAAACTGCCGGCGCTGTAAGGCGGCTCGGTTGAGTCGCTCAGGACACGCCATCGGATTGGGGGTAGGCAGCGGTGCGGGCACGGGTGCGGGCTCGATATGAGGGGGAGAACCGTGGTCTTAGTCGGAACGCGCTAGCGTCCGGTTCGATTTCACGATCGACCTGGTTGTTATTCCGAACCGTGGGCTAGCGCCCAGCGGCTGATTCGCTGACGTAAATTCCTTCGCCCGTGAATCAATCTCATGGTATCGGCACTTCGTCTTCTCTTGTAGCTCGCCCAACTGTTCCGGTCGGGCAAAATGATTCATCTTTCGGGTTAGAGTGATATCTCTCAATTGACGTGGAGACGGGTCGTAACGCGAATCACATAAAAATGCTTTACTTTATGACTTATCGGAACTTACGACGAGTCTTACCCCTTGGAAGCAGTTCTTTCAAATGCCCGGTGAAGAGGCGAGCAGTGTTCAAGTCCCTCCAGCCAGAGGGTCGATTTCATGGGTGAGCTTCATCGCCAGTTAACACAGCGGATACCGACGCGACTGTTGGTTGTCTGCAATTGAGAAGGAAACGCATGTCCGCGACGGAAAAAAAAGATCAGTTCCGCCTCGGGTTCCTCACCGCGATGGAGGTTCCCGAGCAGGGCTTCGTCGGCGGTCTGTTGATTACCAACCGGCATGGGCGGCCGTTGGAATTCCAGTGCACGGCCCCGCTGAAGCCGAATCGGACGCAGGAGATCTTGTACGGTTCGACCTTAGGGCCTTATGTGATGGGTGAAGTCATCGCCCGGACGTTGGTCGAAAAAGTCGGCGTGAAGCCCCATTTGATTCTCACCGAGCGGACCGAGATCCTCGAACTGCGGAATCATGTCGCGATGCCAATCGGGTGTCTCGATGCGGACCAGTCGGAGAAGGTGGCGTCGGAGACGGAGTCGGGCTTCAAGATCGGCCGGCAATGGTTTCGGGTCCACTCGGGACACGCCGCCGATCGTGGTGAGTTGGAGAGTCAGACGACGCAAGTCCCGAAGGACGCCGATATGTGCGAGCCATTTGAACGCGTGCGAGAAGCGTTGCTGGAGACGGTGAAGAACGGGAAATGATTTTATGCCACGGATGGACACGGATGAAACACGGATTGGATCATCCTGTTCGAAAATTGCTTGGCCTCATCTGAGTCTGGTCTTTATCCGTGTCAATCCGTGGCTAAAGAAGCCTTTCTGTCGATGGACTGCAGTTGGATTTGAGTCTAAGTATTCGAACTCAACCCGACCTCCTAATGGATTTTTCAGAGGCGGAGTTAAGCATGTCCGATTCATCTCCCGTGACTGAAAAAGCCGCCGACCAATCCGTCGCGGCCGCTGATTCCGCCGGCGCCACCGAGGCCATTCCTCGTCCACACTTCGACCCGCAACAATTTGCGCGGCAGTTCGTGACTGAGCAGCTCTCGGCGGCAAAAGTGACGACGCCCCGCCATGCGGTTCCGGCCACTGAGCCCGTCGAACCGCAATCTGAAATGGCCCCTATTGTCGAAGGAGAAAAGGCTGAGCAGGCACCTTCACCCGTTGGTACGACTCCCGATTACGGTGTGGACAGTGTGGATGTGGATCTGACCTTCAAGCCGCAAATCCACATTGCGGGATTCAACAGTGCGCTGCAACGCGGGGCCTCCAACGGCGTGCAGGTGGTGACCGTGCCGTTGTTTTCCAAAGGCCAGGCGACGACCAAGTGGACTCCCTATTGGGGCAAGGTGCAGACATTCGGGCTGACGTTTCCGGAAGGGTTTGAGTTCCTCGCTCCGAAGCCCGAAAAATCGGCGTCGGGCGGATCGGGTGAAGGTGGTGGGCCATCGGCGGCCGATTTGATTGCTCTGCTCCCTCCGGGGGCGTTGCAGCAAGGTCAGGTGCCCCCGGCTGAGCCAGAAGTCCCGCAAAAGAGGACGAAGGTCAAACCCCCGAAGGATGCCGTGTCGATCGAAGACCGGCTGTTCTACCTTCTGCAGCCGCCGCTGGAAACGTGGTTGAAGGGGCAGGAACTGATCATGCCCTTTGAGCCCTTCCCTTATCAGTATGAGGGGATTGCGTGGCTGTTTGCTCAACAGGCCGCGTTGTTGGCAGACGAGATGGGGCTGGGCAAAACCATGCAGACCATCACGGCGATGCGGTTGTTGCTGCGGGCCGGGCAGGTGAATCGCATTCTGCTGGTCTGTCCGAAACCCCTCATTCCGAACTGGCAGCGCGAATTCAAAGCCTGGGCTGAAGAACTACCCATCGTCACGATTGAAGGAGATGCCAACCACCGCAAGCTCCAATGGACGATGCCCGGGGTGCCGATTCTGCTGGCTAATTATGAGGTTCTGGTACGTGACTTCGAAATGCTGGCGGATGATCCTCCCAAGTTCGATCTGTTGATCCTGGATGAAGCCCAACGCATCAAAAATCGTGGCTCACGGACGGCGGTGACCGCTCGGGGCATTCCACGCAAACGCAGTTGGGCGCTCACGGGCACGCCGATCGAAAACCGGCCCGAAGAGATGGCTTCGCTGTACGAGTTTATGGAAGTCATTCCCGAGAGCTCGTGCCCCGATCTGCGGCAGCTGCAGAAATTGTCGAAGAGCTATATTCTGCGCCGAACCAAAGATCTGGTGATGAAGGACTTGCCGCCACGATTCGATCGGGATGAGATTCTGGAACTCGCCCCGGCGCAGAAAATGGCGTATGAGATGGCGGAAAAGGATGGCATCATCCGGCTCAATGATTTGGGAGATTCGATCTCGGTACAGCATGTGTTTGAGCTTGTACTGCGGCTGAAGCAAATCACCAATTTCGAGCCGGTGACCGGCGAAAGTGCTAAGTTGGAACGCCTGGAAGCGGACATGGAAGAAATTGCGGCCAGCGGCGGCAAGGCGATTCTGTTCAGCCAGTGGACCAAGACCATCGACTTCCTGGAAGCGAAGCTGGCGCGGTTTAATCCGCTAGTTTATCACGGAAAGATTCCCGTCAAACAGCGTGAGCCCGTCCTGAAGGAATTCAAGGAGGCGACCGACCGACCGCTTCTGATGATGAGCTATGCGACCGGCGCTGTGGGACTCAATCTGCAGTTTGCGGGGTATGTGTTCTTGTTTGATCGCTGGTGGAATCCGGCCGTAGAAGATCAGGCGATTAATCGGGCGCATCGCATCGGTCAAAAGACGCAGGTCATCGTCACGAAGTTTATTTCCAAGGATACGATTGAAGAGCGCATCGATCGCGTGCTGAATGAAAAGCGGCAGATC
>JAQGHS010000955.1 GCA_028291605.1 Planctomycetaceae bacterium
CAATCGGATCAATGATCGGGCGAGTTCCGACGGGCCATTCTGGATGACGGCAGAATAGGCGGCCAGCAAGCGTTCTTGAGGCACGTCGGTCAACTGCCGGTTGAGACTCCAGGCGATTAAAAACTGGGCGAGCGGGTGCTCCGGGTATTGCTCGAGGATCTTGCGGAATTCGGCCTCGGCGAGGGCCGTGTCCCCCTTGCGTAACAACTGCCAGCCGATCTCGAACGGCGACGGTGCCGCACGGTCCTGGCCACGGTGGTCGATCGTTAAGGTCCCTTCCGGGAAGGTCGCGGGATCGGCGATCGGAGGGACTGGTTCCATGGACGGGGTCCATGTGCCGGTCCCGAGCAACTTGCCATCGTGAGATTCCTGTCGAACTGACAGCCGGACCAGCTTGCCTTCGGTGAGTTCCGGTTGGAAACGGAAGCGTTGCACGAGCAGAGATTGTCGGAAGGCCTCCCACACGACCGGCAGGCCGGTGGTCTTGTCGTAGACGATGTGAATCCAGACAGGCTGGCGTTCCAGTTTGGCGGGTGTGAATTGCAGCCGCACATGATTCGGACCATCGTCCTTATTAGCCGGGACGACGACCACGTCAAACATGGTGGCCAAGTCGCGGTTTGAGCGATGGGGCCAGAAGACGAGTTCCGCATCAAGCCAATCGCGGACCGCACTACCCCACGTTCCCAGTTCCGCATATTGCAACTGGGGCGCATAGACCGCGGCCTGATCTCCTCGCAGCCGGACCTCCCAGCCAGCCCAGGCGAGTTGGAGCCGATCGGCCGCCGTTGTCAGGGTCAGGTCGGAAGATTTTGTTTGTTCGGAGTCGGCCCATGTCCAACGTCCCGCAGGCAGGTCCCCGCGAACCCGCAGCACGGTGAGCTCGGGCTCATTGGCCGGACCGACGAGATCGCTCGTGTCGGCCGTACGGGCGAACCACGGGCCGTCGAACAGACCCGAGTGCCGACCGACGGAAATCGATTGTTCCCAGGGCCGAGACTGGTGCATCAGGGCATAGCGTTCGCGTCGCAGTCGGACCAGGACCCCGCTGATTTCGTCCAAGGTCATTGGAAGTTGCTTGATCGACAGTGCCATGCGCGGGCGATCGTAAGAGATGGTTCCCCCTTCTCCGTCGGCTTCGATCCACGGGGAATCCGGCGGTCCGCCTGTCAAGTTTTGGACCAGGTACAATAGGGCCTGCACGTCCATTTCGTTGCGTGAGAGAGCATCTCGCGGAACGATGGGGACCATACTCGGATTGGTTCCGCGCCTGGTTTGGAGTGAGCGTTGTTGCCGGAAATACTCGGCGATTTCCGCGTGAGCTGCTCGAGTTTGACGAAACACGTAACAGAGGCTGGGATAGAAAAAGGCGGCGTTGCCCCCTTCTCCGTCCGAATCCATCCAGGGGGAGTTGGGCGGTCCCCCGGTTTGCTGTTGGACCCCGTAAAGGATGTCTGCGACGTTACCACCAGTTTGATCGTCGAACCGGCCGGGCATCGTTTGCGAATCGGACTCACCTTCCGCTTGGGCCGGCTGCGCGTTGCCAGGCTGCGCGGGTGTGGATTCGTCGGAGTCATTGGAGAAAGCGTCAATTAGCGGAGAGGGGCCGCCGTTGCTGTCGACAAACACGCCTCCGCCCCCTCCCATACCGAAGCCACCACCACCCATGCCACCCATGCCTCCGCCCATTCCGCCGCCGAAGCCTCCGCCCATCCCACCCATACCCATACCCCCGCCAAACCATTGGTGCCGCGGCTGTCGTCTTCCGGGTTTGGCATCGCGGAAGATCAGTCCGTAGGCGGGATAGACCAGGGATGCACGTTTCGCAATGCCATCAGTCTGGGTGGTCAGAACGAGGGCTTCGTGTTCGAGCACGTACGTCAGGTTCTTCGTCTCCAGGAGCCACGTCAGGACATCGCCCAGTGGCACGTTGTCATATTCGCAATTGATATCCTGGGCATCCGGGGCGACGCTTTCTTCTTCCAGCTTGGCTTCTTTGATGATGATGTTTTCATCTAGCTCGCGTTGTAGTCGCGCGACCAAGTCACTCAGCGACGCGGCGTTGAGATGCATTGTTGTCGATTTCTTCAGCTTGGTTTCGAGCCGCTGCAGGAACTGCTGTTCGCGATCGAAGACAGGATCCTGCAGATCGCTCAAGTCGAACTTGGGATCCTTGGTGATCAGATCCTGGACGGGAAATAGCACTTGCCTGCGGACTGCCCTGCCATCTGTTTTCGTGGTGATCTTCAACCGCCGAGATTCTTCCACCAGGATCAGGTTCCATTGATCCAACACGTGATGGGTGGCGTTCATCACGCTGAGTTTTTTCAACCGGGGCAGCCTGAATCGCTGATCCACGTCGACGCGTTCTTCCTCGAGCTGCGCGATGTCGACGAAGATGTTGACCCCTATCGTGGTCTTAAGGAATCGCGTGAAATCGCGCAGTGACATCTCGCCGACCGGCAGCGTGATTTCCTGCAGCAATTGTTCGGCGAATGGATGGCGTTCGAGCAGTTCGGTCGTAATGGTACCGAAGTTCGTCAGCAGACGGTCGGTCCCCGTTGGCAGGGGGAGGCGGACTTGTTCGGGATCGAACCAGCCTTGCTTCAAACCGAGATTATGGAGCGGGAGCCCGCGGCGGTTCGACATCCGACCGCGTAGCAGACGGTACTTGCCCGAGGCCACCGCGGACTTGTGTTTCTGCAGGCTGTCCAAAATCTGAGTTGCCAGATCGTACTTTTGATCATCCACCGCCTTGCTGGCCGCTTCCAATTGTTGATCGATGTCGGCGACTCCGGTCAGATCGGGGTCACGACGAGAGGCTTCGTTGTTGAATTGAATCCTGGCCAGCCAGTCGGCAGGTAACGGTTCGACTGCAGGGACATCCTTGCCCGACCAATAGCGCCGCCGCCCTTGTCGCGGGACGTTCCAGCGTTGGTAATCGGCTTCAGTCTCGAGGACCAGAAAGGCCGTCTGCGGTGTCAGTAAGCTCCATTCGCGGCTGAGGGCGACAATCACTTTGGAGGCATCCGGATTGCCGCCGCCCTTCATCGGTGCTGCCAGTAACCGCTGCAAATGACGCAACCGCTGAGCCGCCCAGAACCGGCCGACAAGGTGATCCTCGTCATTCGTCGCCGGTGTCAGCACGAGGCTTTGCGGCTGCAGGGCACCGTCGGCCCCCTTGATCCGATAGGCAATTTCCAGCTTATCGACGCTGCCGAGTTTGCGGCCGACAATCCGGAACGGTTCACCCGGAAGCAGGTTTGCCGGATGATAGACGTCGATGGAATCGCAACCCGCGATCTTGAAGTTCTCGATCCGCGTCGGGGTTGGGAGGCCCGACAACAGCCATTCGATCAGGCGCGCTCGATCGGATTGGGCATCGGTAAAATCATAGCCGCGTCCTCCTGCTCCCTGAGTCAGACGGCTGAGAAACAGGCGGCCGTCGGATGTGTCGGAAGCCCCCACCGGCCCATTATTGGGTGAATTGGTCGCTCCCGGCATCCGAACTGGCCCGAATTGGAAGAAGCCTCCTCCGAAACCTCCATTGCCGCCCTGAGCGGCAGAACGCAGGTTGGGCGCCGGCGGGGGGAGGACATTGACTGTAAAGAGTACGGCACCGGTCTTGGTGATTTCCTCGGCACAGCGTTCCGCGACCGCAGCCAATCCACCGTTATTGACCGAGTGCAGTCCGTCCCCGATGTAGATCACGACCGGCCGGCGTGCAGGGTTGCGATTGGCCAGCAGGGGGGCGACGGATTCGCACGTCGCCAGCATGTCGGTGGCTCCCAGGCAGATCTGTTGCTCGAATTTTTGATAGGCGGCCACGGCTTCGGGCGAGCGCGTCTGCAGCCAGCCGTCGTGCATTGGTCGGGAGACGGCATCCACGCACACCAGCCGGAAACGATCGTCAGTCCGCAGGCTTGCCAGTGTGGTTTGTAATGCGGGGCGAACTTGATCCAGCGTGCCGTTGGACGACGTATCAACCAGGAGCAGCACATCGACCGGAGTTGATTGTCCGATATTGGCGGGGACCGGCAAGTTGGCTTGAAAATAGATCCCGGATTGCAAGTTCCAACTATCCAGTCCTGCACGTATCACTCCGTCGGGATGCAGGGCGGCGGCGATCTCGTTCGCGTTATTGGTGACAAGTGCCGGCAGACTCAACGGCATGGCTCGCAGTTGGCGAAACGTCCTCGCGGTCTGCGGAGTGGGCTGCTGAAAGGCGATGAGGAGATCACTGACTGGCTGGTAGTTGGGACGTTCGAAATTGAACGTGATCTCATTCGGTCCCTGCGAGACAAACTTCAATCCGGGGATCGTTGGACATTGGGCCGACGCGAACGGTGTGGGCCCGCGAATGGCTCCGAACAGTTTGAAATCCCAGATCGGCAGGAGATTGGACAGCAGCGGCAACTGCATCTGATACTGCCCGCCGCGACCATCCAGCGGCAACGTGAAGTCCAGCAGGATGCGTTTGATATCCTTCGGAAAGATCGGGAAGACCCGCATCTTGAAGAGGTTGTCGCCGATCTGTTCCAGGATCGCCGGATCGCGCTTGCCGCGGACAATTGTGGTGTAAACTTCATCGGCCCGCTTGCGTTCAATGACCTCACCTTCGATCAATTGATCCTTCGTCACGAACATCGCGAACCGTGACACCGAGGCCCCCGGTGGCAGGTTGAAGATGAACTCACCTTCTTCCTGAATCGTCGACGGGTTGTAGAAGGATTGGTCGAGCTTCACGAGGGCGACGGGAGGCTGCAGGACGACTTCCGCGTGATACCGGGCAATGTTCAGCCGCCGGCCAGTTCCTCCGCGGGCATCCTTGATGACCAATTGTCCGACTCCCTGACCGGGCGGCAGTTGTTTGGTCCACGCGCTGAGGTGTTGCTCGGCCGCTGGTTCGAGAGGCTTGGTTTCGGCCTTGAGGGGCTTCCCCGAGAAAGTGCAGACGGTGCGCTCCGCAACGGTGACTGGGCCTGACCCTGCAACGGTGACTTCGGCCGGACCCTTCAAGGCGGTGACAACGAGAG
>JAQGHS010000978.1 GCA_028291605.1 Planctomycetaceae bacterium
ACGCGGGAACCAATTATGGAAGATCCAGTATGACACAACTCTCGTCCCAGTGCAATTTGCGGGTTACGTCAAGTTTGCGCGATGGGCGAAGGCTGAGCTTGAATCTTTTTCGGAAAAATGAAGGAACGGCTGGAATAAAGTTCCCTCGCTCTGGATCATACCTGACGTGGCGGATCGAATATTGGCCCCGATTGATGGCACAGATCCCCGTCAAGCAAATACATGTGGTTTTGAGCCCCAGGGTAAACAGCCCGGCTCAACGAGGAGAATGAGGATTATGAAGAATATTGCTGTTGCTTTGTCGATGGTTGCATTGTCGGTTTATGGTATCGGTTGTGCTGAGAAGCCCGCTGCCGCTCCCACGGTCGAAGTGAAGCCAGTTCCGGGTGGTGCCGAAGTCAAGGCCACCGACGAACACGGTACCACCACCGTCAAGACGGACGACACGAAGCCCGCTGACGCTGCTGCTCCGACCGCTCCTGAAGAGAAGAAGGAAGAAGCTGCTCCGGCTGCTCCTGAAGAGAAGAAGGCTGACGAGAAGCCCGCCGAAGAAAAGCCCGCCGAAGAGAAGAAGGCTGACGAGAAGCCTGCTGAAGAGAAGCCTGCCGAAGAGAAGAAGGCTGACGAGAAGCCCGCCGAAGAGAAGAAGGCTGCTGAATAGTTTTGGCTATTCGATAACGAGTCCGCTATTCTGCATCAGCATGTAGCGGTTCGATCTGATTCAATAAAGCAAGGGAGACCGTTTTGGTCTCTCTTGTTTTTTGCGCTGTACCGTAGCCTGACTCTGGAGAGTCAAGCTACGACAAACAGCCCGGTGAAATTCACCGGGCTGTTTGATGGACGATACTTTGGCCTGCGACGAAGCGGCCTTATTTCTTGTTGCTGGTTGGCGTGGCGATCGTTCGCGGCTTGCCGGTGCCGGCACTCGGTGTGGCGCTGACCGCTGGTTTCGCGGTGGTCGTATTGGTCGCGGGTTGATTGACCGTGTTGTTGTTGGTGGATGTCGTCTGTTGTCCGGCGTTCGGATCACTGTTGGGACTCTCACCGGAAGCCGGTTCCTTCCAAGCTTCGACGGACCAGAACCCATAGGTCTCAATGACCGTGTGGCCCAGTTCCACCAGCATCCCGTGGAATTTGCGGGTTGACATCGAATGGTTTTCGATGACTTGCTGCAGCGCAAACCGGCGATTGGCGGGGATGTAGCTGAAGAATTTTCCCTTGCCCATCAGGTCGTTTTCCGCGAGCAATTTCAATAGGGCTGTACGCGGAACATCCCGTGAGGACCGTGGCAATTCATCCAGCCAGGCCATGACCCAGATGGTCTTGCCGTCAGAGCTCAGCACGGCGGACATCGACAGGTTCCACTCTTCGCCCCCTTGCGGTTTTAAGGCGAAGGCGAAGTCAAAGCGGCTCTGGCTCTGAGTCGGCTTCAGACCGATCGCTTCCAGCATCTTCTTGAGGGTTTCTTCGTTCAACGCGCCCGGAGCGGGAGCTTCTTTGGCGGCTGTCGCCGGTGCGGCGGCAGTTTTTGCCGGTGCGGCGGCCGGGGCAGCATCTTGCGCCAGGGCGAGTGCGGGGGCCAGTCCCGTTAAGGCCGCGGCAGCGAACCAGTCACGACGTGTCACTTCCATGTCAGACCCTCCTTGGTCGATGTGATTTCAGCTCAGGCAAACGGCCGCTGACATGCATCGGTCGGGTTGCCGTGTTTAAGACTGGGGAAACAGGTAATCCAGGCAAATCTGTGACCATGTCTCAAAACGATCACGGTCTTGGTGAAGTTGTGCCGGTGAGGCAAACCCTGTCTCGATTATCGACTTTTCCCGTGGTAGAACTTGTGGCGCATCGAGCTCAAAAATGTGAACTATTCCAAGGTGGACCTTGCCGACCTCGGTTAAGTCGTCATTGATCAGCCCCACCAGGCGGTGCTGATAAGTGGTGTTGATGATGACTTCTTCTTCAATTTCGCGCCGCATGGCTTCGAGATACGGCGAGGTATCGCGGCCCGCGTCGACGCTCGAAATGTGTCCGCCGATGCCGACGGAACGCTTGCTGTGGAGACGACCCTCACCCTGCGCTTTGCCGCGGGTGTAGGAGAAGATCTGGTCCTGGTACTTAAAGATGCAGTACGGGATCAACTGCTTGTAACTGGGATCGGATTCCATTTCCGGCCGCGGACGATAGCTGGTATGGGCCGGATCGAGGAGGGTCGTGAGGTACGGTTCCGGATTGGCGCTGAATCCCTGGAAATAGCCAACTTCATGGAACAGCAGGGTGGGGACCACCAGAATATGTTCAACAGGTTCAGCAACAATGGACATAGAGCCCCCGGGTCAGGCGTTTCAGTTTGGCGAAATAACCAGCAGTCGCCCGAACCGGCAGCGGCCAGGTGGTTCGGGCGATACGCGCGGATTATCGCAGAAGTGGGCAGCGGCATGCCAGCGTGACGGGGCCGGGAAGTGTGTTCAATCCAGTGCAATGCCCACGCCTTCGCGAACGTGGCGACAATTTGTAGCTCAGGTGAGCCCAGTGCCATGAGGCCTGGGGTTCTTCAAGTGGCTAACCGTGTGCTATGCCGATTAATCCCCGCCCTGACGGGACGGGGCTCACCTGATTGTTTATTTCTGAACGCGTATTGGGATTAGAAGTCTCCGATGACAGTCCCGTCGGCGATCCAAGCCAGGCTTTGCCACGTTGTCAGGTTGATGTTGTTACTGACGAAGCGGACCGATCCATCGCCCAGCAGCACATGCGAACCACCAACGTGGCGGCTGCGCGATGTGGCAAAGTTATTGCCGGTCGTGCCATCGGGGATGCACGGCAAGTTTTGCAGCGGAAGATTCAGCGCGGCCGTGCAGCCGGCTGGATACGCCAGGATGTTGTCCGGAACGGTGCTGTTCGGGGGATTGGTCACATGGAGGAACTGAGCTCCCGCACGATTGGTATAGAACCAGCCGCGCCAATCGGTGTTGGTCCCCGTGAGGTATTCGGCCATCAGCATGGTATTGCTGGTGCCATCAAGCAAGTCGCGGATTGATGCGCCGCGGTTCATTCCGAAGGCCGCCCGAGTGGTGCCGGCATCCGCGGCAGTCTGGCCATCATTCAGACCGGAAAAGAGGCCCAGGTAGTTGCTGGTGGTCAAATTCACGCCAGTCTGAGCATCCTTAATTGACCCACCTTGGCCGTCGCTGGGGCATTGCAGCGAGGGAACCGGATTGCGCAGGGTGGCCGGCCACTGCGTGGCATCAATCCAGGGACCGGGGCGCCCCCAGTTCGTCGCAAGAATGTTGTAAGTCGCGGATTGATCGAGGTTAGGAAGAATAAAATGGATCAGGTACGGCCATTCGGGGCCCCCGAAAGGGGCGTTGGTGGTGCTCCGGCTGATCGATCCCGGGGCAAAACGTCCAAAATTGTCGTGATAGTTGTGTAGCGCGAGTCCCAGTTGTTTCAGGTTGTTCTTACATTGTGATCGCCGTGCGGCTTCGCGGGCCTGCTGTACTGCGGGTAACAGTAGTGCAATCAAGACGGCAATGATGGCGATTACCACCAGCAGTTCGATCAGGGTAAACCCCGCACGACGGTTTGAGAGTTTCATGGATGGACTCGCTTTGACGGAAGTGAAAGACGGACGATTGGGCAATGGAAATAGAATCCAAGTCCGAAAATTGGACTGGAGATGTCAGAGAACTTGAAGCAGTTCATCACGAGCGAAAATGCTCAGCAGACCGCAACGATGATATTATCAGACAAACTTCGGCTGTCCAGTGGACTTAAGATTACTATGGGCCCGAGAAAGGTCCAAAACTGTGCAGGCTTCAATCTTGAGTTCGCAGATCTGCGATTGGACTGGTCTTTGCAATTCGTCGGCAACCTGCGACGAGCGCCTGGCGGTCTGGAAGGAGAGCTGGCTGTTGGGCGTTCTGGCGCGTCGCAACCCTATAATTTATAAAAGGGTTATGGTCTATTCCAGGTACCGGGGCCAGTTCGGATGATCCGTCGGGATCGAGAAGAGTGACCCTGGCGGTTTCCTAACCGAGCGGAATCATTGAGTGGGTTCGATGGAACAGACTTGCAGGGCGGTGATTCCCTTGATGTCGCAGTCGGGAGGCAAATTCCCCTGAACCGGACACTTGGTGGTGGTTCTGTCCCCGAGTCCGATTT
>JAQGHS010000981.1 GCA_028291605.1 Planctomycetaceae bacterium
TCAACCACCGGCTAATCTCTTTAATCCCTCCGGGATACATGCAACAACGTGAGGTCGCGTCATCTCTATTTGATAACGCGCTACGAATTCTTCTCCATAATTTGGTTCCCTGAGTATAGCCATCGAACGGCGGGGTTGGGGCCGCGATTTTTGGAAATTGGCGGAATTGACTCGGTCTGGCTGTCAGATACGAAGGCCGCGAATTTCGAAAAATCGCAGACCCGACCCCTTTGCCTGGCGAAGAACACTTCTGTTGAGTCACCCGGATTGTTTACAATCCAGGGAATGCGTCCTGCCAATTTTCCTGCCCGCGAGATCCCTGTGATGGACTTTCCTCCGATTTCACGCCGCGACATGTTGACTCGGGCTGGCACCGGCTTCGGGGCTCTCGCGCTCGCCAGCATGCTGGCTGAAGAATCGCCATCCTGGGCTGCCCCGCGCGACAACGGGCCGCTGGCTCCTAAGCAGCCCCCTCTGCCGGGCAAGGCGAAGCGGGTCGTCCACCTCTTTATGAATGGCGGAGCCTCCCAGGTCGATACCTTCGATCCCAAGCCCGCGCTGGAAAAATATCACGGAAAACCGCTCCCCAGTTTGAATCTGCGGACCGAACGGAAGACCAGCGGTGCGTTCAAGTCCCCTTTCAAGTTTCAAAAGTACGGTCAGAGCGGCATTGAAGTCAGCGAGATGTTCGCCAAGACGGCGACCGCCTGCATCGACGATTTGTGCGTGATCCGGTCGATGCACGCCGACGTCCCCAATCATGAACCGTCACTCTGGCTGATGAATTGCGGAGATGGCCGATTTCCACGACCCAGCTTTGGTTCGTGGGTCAATTATGGCCTGGGTTCAGAGAATCAAAACCTGCCGGGCTTCATCGCCATGTGCCCTGGTGGATTGCCGATCACGGGGGCTCAGAACTGGCGATCTGCCTTCCTGCCGGGTGCCTTTCAAGGGACTTATATCGACTCGCAACATACCGACGTCACAAAGCTGGTGGAAAATATCCGCAACGGACGGTGGAAGCTGGAAGATCAGCGGCGGCAGCTGGATCTCGTTGGAAAACTCAACAAGCAACATCAGGAGCAGCGCCAAAACGATCCGCAGTTGGAATCCCGAATTCAATCGTTCGAACTTGCCTATCGGATGCAGACCGAAGCGGGCGAAGCGTTTGATATCTCGAAAGAAACCAAGGAGACCCAGGAGCAATATGGGTCAGGCGTTATCGGCCGCCAGTTGCTGATGACCCGCCGGTTATTGGAACGGGGAGTCCGCTTCGTGCAACTCTACAGCGGAGCCGGACAGCCGTGGGATAACCATGATGCCATCGAGGCCAACCATCGCAAGCTGGGGTTGGAATGGGATCAACCGATTGCGGCCTTCCTGACGGATCTCAAGCAACGCGGACTGCTCGACAGCACGCTGGTGATGTGGGGTGGTGAGTTTGGCCGGACGCCTGTGGCCGAACTGCCGGCCCTTAGCGGGCGCGATCACAATCACTACGGATTTACAATGTGGTTGGCTGGCGGCGGGGCGAAGGGTGGCTACGTCCACGGAGCCACCGACGAATTCGGTTTCGCGGCGGTCGAGAAGAAGGTCCACGTCCACGACCTGCACGCCACGTTGCTGCACCTGCTGGGCTTTAACCACGAGCAGTTGACCTATCGCTACGCCGGCCGAGACTTCCGCCTGACCGACGTGCATGGGCACGTGGTGCGGGAGTTGTTGGCGTAAGGCGAGCGTTGGGCGTAAGCCCAATGGTTGTTTGCGACTTACAAGCAACAACTGCCGTCCATCTTCGCAGATGATCAGGCGAGCCCGGCGGCGTAAGCCCCGGGATTCCTGGGCCTGTAGGATGGGCACTCTTGCCCGTCTTCGCGGTAATCCGCGACCTTCGTCTGGCAATGCAACTCGCAATATTAAAAAAAGACGGGCAAGAGTGCCCATCCTACGACAAAGAATCCCGGGGCTTACGCCGCCGGGCTCGCCTGAGCCGATATGAAAATGGTGCGTCCTAAACTACTCGCAACTCGCTAAAAACCATCCGGCTTACGCCGGACGCTCGCCTTTATTCAGATGCGATCGAGTCCTACGACCCGAGCTGCCGTACGCCAGACGTCGCCAGCTTCAGAATCGGCATCAACTCGACCAATTCGTCGTCGTTGAATAGTCCGGCAAACTTTCCGTGAACATCCGGGGCAACCTGCCAGCGGCCGAGAACATCGAACATTGGTTCGAGGTAGTCCTCGCTCATCCGGAATTGCTTCTTGTAGTTGGCGGCTTCCTGGGGATCCAGATCCTGGAACTGGCTGATCAGGAGAAAATCACCTTCGTTCGACAGTTCCAGATGCAGGGCACGCAGTTCGCGGACCAGCAGCTTGTCGGGTTGGCTGAGGAACTTGACCGGGCCGGTCTCGGTAAACGAGGCGAACAATTCCGGGATCTGTTCCATCATGCGGGCAGCCGTCTCGCAGACCGCATACACGACGCTTTCATCCAGCAGCGTGGCATGTTCGTCATGCGGCGACTGGAGTTTCGCCCAGGTTTCTGCCAGTAAAGACAATTGAACCTGGGGAGCCACCCCGCGGAGGAACGGGACCTCGGTGAGGTACCCGAACGGGTCGCGGAACTCTTGCCCGGTTTGTTGAGCGAACTCGATCAGCTTAAAGGTCTCGAACGCCGCCAGGCGGAATGCGAGATAGCTGAGCTTGTTTTGCGGCACGGTGTCAGCACAGATGAGGAGCATGCAGATCATCCTGCCATCCGTCTTAACCCCTCACAAGTCGAACTTGAGAAATTGTCAGAAATCGAGACCATTTTCGAAAACCGCGGTCTCCAGACCTGTGTTTTGCGTAGAGTTTACGCCACCCCCCGAGTCCCCCAATCAACAGGTCGTTACAGCCTGCAAATTCGGTTGCGGTTGCCTGCATTAGTAACGTCTTTCATAAGTCCCATTCAGATATTGATGGGACCTATGGGACCAAGGGGACTTATGAGATCAGGGCATCCCAAACTCTTCGCCATTTCACCCTTCACCTTTCACCCTTCACACCTCCCACTTCACCCTTCTCACTTCCCAATCCTTGTCGCCAGTGCCTCCGCAAGGTTACCATGCCTGTGCGTCGTAATTGCTTCAGCTTGACAACGAATTTGCTCTGATGAGGAACATTTTATGGTGAAGGTGGCAAAGAAAGTCAGATTGATGGGCCTGGCAGCCCTGGGTTTGGTGACGGGGCTGTTGGTTTCTCAGTTGATCACCGCTCAGGCGGCGGAAGACGGCTGGGTGGCCTTGTTCAACGGCAAGGACCTGACTGGCTGGACCGCCAGCGAGAAGGGCGATTTCAAGGCTGAAGAGGGCATGATTGTCGTCCGCGGCAAACGAGCTCACCTCTTCACCGACAAGGAATTCAAGAACTTCGATTTCAAATGTGAAATCATGACCGAACCGGGCAGCAACTCGGGGTTCTTCATTCACACCAAGCCCGAAGAAACCTGGCCCTCCAATGGCTATGAAGTGCAAGTGAATTGCTCGCACCGCGATCCGGTGCGCAATGGCAGCATCTACAACGTCGTCAAGAACTACGACCCGATTGCCAAAGACAACGAATGGTACAAGTTTGAAGTGATCGTCAAGGGCAAGAACATCGTCACCAAGATCAACGACAAAGTGGTCGTCGACTACACCGAACCTGAAGGCGTCACCGGCACCCGCAAACTCAGCAAGGGCGCCTTTGCGATTCAGGCCCATGACGACAAGAGCATCGTCAAGTACCGCAATCTGATGGTCAAGGAATTGCCGGAATAACGTTCCAACGAATTTCAATAGACATCAAGCAGGACTGCAGCCAGGGTTGGCCGCAGTCCTGCTTGTATTTACGGGATTTGGATTGTGGTCGAATCCATGTCGTCACGTCTTATTTGTGGACTATGGTCAAACGCTTAGAGTAACATTTGACACATATAAATTGACTACCTACGATAAATCAACTCGCCCAATTCTCCTACTTGTTGTTCACCATCCGCCATTCCTGTTGACTCCCTTCAAATTCGTTGCTGCCGGCGCTGAAATGGCACCCGTTCAGTACTCGTTCAAATCATCCAGGATCGAAATTCATGCCCATTTCTGTGACCTGTGGGAATGCGATAAGAAACTGAAAGTCAAAGACGAAGCTGCGGGGAAGAAAGTCCGTTGTCCCGGTTGCTCGGGGATCGTGGCTGTCCCCAAACCGGCTGAACCAGAAGTCGATGAACTGGAAGATTTTGACGACGACTTCGAAGTTCACAAACCCAAAAAGAAGCGCAAACCGGATGTCGACGATGACTTGGACTTCGGCGATGATGAACTGGATGATCTGGGCGACGAACTGCCCGTGCGGAGTAAATCGTCGGGGAAGAATTCCAAAAAAGGCAAGGCAAAAACCAGGTCGAAAAGCGGTCCTTCACAGGGCTTCCTGCTGGAGTTCTACGAAGGTCGGCTGTCGCAGATCTTGGCCAAGATCTTCTGGGGAATTTTTTGCGTGACTTTATTGTTAGCGCCGTTCGGCAAGACGATGCTGGGGGTTTACTTCATCACCATGATCGGGCTGGTTTGGCTCCGCAGCTTCGTCATCCTTTTCTGGTGGGCCAGAATCTGTGCCGCAAATACTTCAGTGGGTTTCTTAGCTTACATCGCGTTCTACATGTTTCCCGTAATTGGACTGATTTATGGTGCGCTCAACAACGAGCTCTGTGAGAAGCCCAATCGCATGTTCATGTTCTCGCTCGGCATCGTCGCGATGACATTTGTCGTGGGAATCCCTGTCATCGTGGTCGGCGCGTCAGTACTGGTTCTAAGCTAAGTGGGCGCGCCGAAACAACGCTGTCGCCAAGTTCGGCACAACGTGGGCGATTTACTGTGGATTCCCACCCTCTGGCGAGCGTGGCTACAGCACGAATATTTCTGATGGCGTACTTAGGGATTGAGGCGAACGGATCTCGTAAGAACATCGCGCCAGACTCGATGACTGCGGCAGTTTTCGTTAGCGCGCAAATTGTTTGTCGATAACAGTCTGGCAAAATTCTATAGGAGGCTTTTAATTTAAGACACTACGCTTGACACTCAAGACATTAATAGGCAAACTTTGATGTGACGATGCACTCCGTCAGCCGCTCGAACGCATATGACTGCCGGTTCGCACTGAGTTTTCGACAATTGACGGTCGGGTTTCTCTGCCGTGTCTTGATCGATTTGCAGGAGGTTCATCGTGTTTTGTCGTCGTTTTCTGGGCTGCGCCGCCCGTGTTGGCCGAGCGAATCCTCTAGATGTTGGCAAGGGGCCGCGCGGTTTTACGCTGATTGAGTTATTGGTCGTCATCGCGATCATCGGCGTTCTGGTCGCCCTCTTGCTACCCGCCGTTCAGCAGGCTCGCGAAGCCGCACGGCGCACTCAGTGCAAGAATAACCTTAAGCAGATCGCCTTGGCTCTCGTCAATTTTCATGACAATAGACGGGGTTTCCCCACATCCGATGATCGAGGCTGGGGTCACTGGCTGGACATCGGAGAGTATACCACCCAGCCGAGCTGGCATATTGTGATTCTGCCATACATGGAGCAGACCGCCATGTATAACTATACCCAGGCGATGCCCCAGCCGAACAACTCGGACATTCCCAGCATCCACGGAATCAAGGTGTTTCCTTACCAACGGTGTCCCAGCGACCCTTACGACACCAGTAATCCCTGGACGAACTATGCCGGCTCCAATGGGCCGCAGGGTATCGGTAACGGCAGTTCTTCGTGTCCCAATCCGTTTGCCCAATATGCGTCGCCCGAAGTGTCATTCCCTGGAGATCCGACTTGGGGATACACTTCGAGCACGTCGTATGCCGGCTGGGGATCCGGCAGCCCGCTTCAAAATAGTCGCGGCGTTATCATCTGGAGCGGTGGCTATGCCGCCGATCAGTATAATGCCGGTAATAAGAACGCTGTGGCGGAACGAGTGATGATGCAACATATCACAGACGGGACGTCAAACACGATTATTGTCGGCGAGTACCAACCGAAGTACGAATGGTATCCGCAGTATGAAGGCCGGTTTCCTGATCCTACTACCGGAATTCCCGGATGGGGCGGATGGAGCGCTTCCGCCAGCGGTCGCCACCTTTCGATGTCGACCCTGATTCCGATCAACTGGACCATTGATGACAATGCAAATTGCGGCGACCGACCCTGGCCTGGTCAGACACCGAACACGGGTGATCCACTTCATGCCCAAGACAATCTTTCAGGAGGGTTTCGCTCGCTCCATTCCGGCGGCGCTCAATTCGCTTTCACAGATGGATCCGTGCACTTCCTGAGTCAGAGCATCGATTACAAAACCTATCAGCATATTGGCTGTCGCAATGACGGTCAGGTGATTGGCGAGTATTAGATTCGTCAGGCCGACTGCAGGACTGACTTTCGGTCGCGTGTCGCCGGCTCTATTAGTTTTTCGCCACGTTCAGGCATTGATCGGCGTAGCCGTTGGCAACCCGAGATGGATTGGCTTTCGGCCAAGACGCACGTAGTTGATGTGCGTCAAAGGGGTGACGCGCAGATATGAGTTCAATCAGATCATTTAGCTTACTGGCATTGCTGGCCCTGTCCGTTGCCGGGATCGGCTGTGGGAAAAGCGGGATTTATCCCATTGAGGGTGTGGTATTGCTGGATGGTTCGCCTCTCGGGGGCGCCACCGTGACATGTCAGCCTCAAGGCAGCGGACAGCCGGCATTTGCCACCACTAAGGCTGATGGCAGCTTCAAAGTCGCGACGCCTGCTGGTAAAGGGGCAACACCCGGCGAATACAAGTTGAGCTTAAGTAAGGTGTCCGGCAGGAAGCGGGAAGGGCCACCCCCTTGGGTGGGCCGTGTCGGTGTGCCAGTGACTCGAGCGGAAATCTTGGCTTGGGAGAAAAAACTGGCGGATGACAGGAAGAAGGAGCACGAAGCCGTGCCTGAGCCCTATCGCACGACCGCCACAACTCCGCTCAGTATTACCGTGCCGCTTGATCAAGACCTGGTAATCGAACTGACCAGTACTTCGCCTCCGTCCAAGCCGTAGTTGACGTTGGCGAGTCCCTGATCACAGAAGTCGCAGAGTTCCCACCTCCAGCCGCCTTCTGCTACTGCTCGTTGCGACATTGAGATTAGAATTGCGCCATGCGCTACATCAATCGCTGGCTCGCAGTCCTGCTGCTGTCTATCACCATCGCCGCGGCGTGGTACTTCTTGCCGGCCGATTTTCGCTCGAGCAAGCTGTTGCTCGAGCAGGCCAAACGGGACCTCGCTCGTCGTGATCATGTAGCGGCCAGAAAGCTGGGGCGAACGCTCATCGGGCGTAGTGGCTATCGCAGCGACGGCTATTTCGTGACCGCGAAGTCGCTCTCGCATCAGGCCGACGCTACCGAAGCCGTTCAATTGTTCGAGCAGATCCCAGATGGCGATCCGCAGTACGGTCTGGCGGCCCGGATCAGTGCCGGCGAACTGTTGTTGTTTCGCAGTCACCGACTCTCGGCCGCGACGGAGTGTTTTCAACGAGCCCTGCGGATTGATCCTCACAACGCGCAGGTGCATGAGCGTTTCTCCTACATCTACGGCATCGCGGGCATGACGTGGCGAGCTGTGCCGCATCGGATGGCCATGCTCTGCCGGAATCAGTTCGGTCCTGTGCATCTCATGTTGCTCGCGCTGGGGCCGAATCACGAAGAAAACGCCGAGGCCATCCGGGGCTATTACGCTGCGGATTCCGATGATCCACTCGCCCTCTGCGCGATGGCTCGGTTGGCCATTCGGGAAGACCGGGACCAGGCCGCCGTTGAGCTACTGCAACGCGTGGTGGCTACTCATCCTGAGCTTCCGGAACCGCAGGCCTGGTATGGTGCGCTGTTGTCGCAACAGCCAGATGCTGATCGTATCCAGCAGTGGGAGCGGGACCTGCCAGTTTCGGTGACGACCAATCCAGAAGTCTGGTTCGTACGCGGAACACTGGCCCGGCAGCGGCAGGATCTGCGTACCGCCGTCCGTTGTTTCGCCGAGGCGGTCCGCAGCGAACCAAATTATCAAGCCGCGAATTTTCAACTGGCCGGGACACTGCAGGCCCTCGGAGAAGCTCAGCGAGCCCAGCCGTTTCTCGAGCGGGCTCGCCTGCTGGAAGAACTGGTCGTCGCGGTCAAGATGTGGCAGATTTCACAAACCCAGCAGCCTCCCATTGAACGAGCGGTGAAACTCACCACCGAACTAGGTCTGAAATGGGAAGCCTGGGGCTGGCAACGGCTGTTGAACGCGTCGAGGCCAGCTTCAATCAGTCCCGCTCCGCCGACGCTACCGGCGATCGACACAACGACCAATCTCGAGACAGTGCTCCAGGCATATCGTGCCGCACGGCAAAGCGACACCTTCGCCAGCATTGCCAGCTTGGACTTTACTCAGTATCCACTGCCGAAATCGAATACGCCGGCCGCCAGCCAGAAACCGTTATCTGAGTCTGCCAAGGCAGGGCCAGAGATCCACTTTGACAATGACGCATCACCTGCCGGACTCAACGTCACCTATGTGAATGGCAGTCGCCCGGAGACCGCCGGCGAACACATGTATGAAGCCACCGGGGGCGGTGTCGGCGTCCTCGATTATGATCTGGATGGCTGGCCCGATCTCCATTTCACGCAAGGCAGCAACTGGCCCCCGCCGTCGGCACCGCAGGCTTCTGAGCAGTCGCCGCATCTTGATCGGCTCTACCGCAACGTTCAGGGGGAACGGTTTGCGGATGTGACACTCAACGCCCGCTTGATCGAGGACCGCTTCAGTCAGGGCATCGCCGTGGGGGATCTCGACAACGACGGTTTTTCCGAAGTCTATGTGGCCAACATCGAGGGCAATCGTCTGTTCCACAACAATGGTGATGGGACCTTCACCGACATCTCGGAGGCGACGGGAGTGGCCGGCAGCGCGTGGTCAACCAGTTGCGCGATCGCCGATTTCAATGGCGATTCCTGGCCCGATATTTACGTGGTGAATTACGTCCAAGGCGAAGGGATGTTCGATCGTCCCTGTCTGCTGCCCGATGGACAGGTTCGCCTGTGTACTCCCTATGAGTTCGACGCGACAGACGACCGCATATACCAGAATCTCGGTGACGGAAGGTTCCGAGACGTGACTTCGGAAGCGGGCATTCTCGTGCCGGACGGAAAGGGCTTGGGAGTGGTGGCCGCGGACTTCAACAACTCGGGAAAGATCAGTCTGTTCGTCGCCAATGACACGGTGCCCAACTTCTTCTTTCAAAACCAGACGCCGCAACCAGGGGCCATCCCCCGGTTTGAAGAGCAAGGCTTCACGATGGGCGTCGCGGTCGACGCGGCCGGCCAGTCGCAGGCCTGCATGGGGGTCGCGTGCGGAGACGCCAATGGCGATGGGTTGCTCGACATGTTCGTGACGAATTTTCACCTCGAGTCCAACACGCTCTACCTCCAGCAGCCCGGCTCCATCTTCACGGATAGCACTCGCTCTTCCGGTTTGTATCAGCCCAGCTTCGCCCAGTTGGGGTTCGGTACGCAATTCGTTGACGCGGATCTCGACGGAGACCTCGATCTGATCGTCACCAACGGTCACGTGGGAGATCTCAGTCACGCTGGCGTTCCCTATCAAATGCCAACACAAGTCTTCCGGAACAACGGAAAGGCGCAGTTCGACGAGCTGCCTGCCAGTCAACTCGGCCCGTTCTTTCAACTGAAACATCTGGGTCGCGGGATGGCGCGCCTGGACTGGAACCGCGACGGAATGGACGACGTCGCCATCAGTCATCTGGAAGAACCGGTGGCTCTCCTCACCAATCGCACCCAGACTGCCAACCGTTTCTTGACCCTGCGACTACGCGGAGTGACTTCGTCGCGCGACGCGGTTGGCGCAACAGTTACCGTCACCTGCGGTACCCGCACGATGCTGGGGCAGTTGACGGCCGGCGACGGCTTTCACGCCAGCAACGAACGCCAATTGACATTTGGCCTGAATCTGCACGATCGAGTTGATCAAGTCAGCATTCGCTGGCCGTCGGGATCAGTGCAGACATTCCGCGATTTGCCCAGCAATGCAGCGCTGCTCGTGATCGAAAATACCGCGGTACCCATTCCGTTCATGCCGCCTCAAGGGGAATAAATTACGGCACCCAGCTCACCGGAATCACTTTTTCTGCCGTTCAACTTAGCGAAATGAGGATGACGATACGTATGAGTGGTGAGTGATGCAAACTTGTCCCGATGGTGTGAGATTCCACGATGCCCGAAATCTCCTATGCTCGCGTCTCTCCACTCGCGGTCACGTCGGCAGTCTGCGGAGTGGCCCCGTCTTTGGGATTAATCGTTCCGCCGCTGGCATTGCTGTCGATCGTTGGTGTCGGCACAGGTCTCGCGGCCGGGATTTCTATTCGCCGCTATGAAATCGGCGGGGCCAGGTTGGCTCAATTGGGAATGATCGCTTCCGTGACGTTCGCTGTCGCGGTCACCGTTCTTGTGCCGCTCTGGCATTTCGTGGCGTTTCGGTTGGAGGCCCCCAGCGGTTTTCTGCGGCTCAATTTAAGGGAGCTTACGCGTGAAGGGTCTCAGAAATCCCTGGATCAGTACTTAGAAGAGAACGTCTGTCTGAAGGGGTTTGCACTCTATGGAAAGTCGCGGGGACCGATGAGCGAGTTTTGTCTGTCCGTCGATGGCGACAATCTTAGCACCAAGAATGAAGTGATCATGGTCGAACTTCCTCCGGGACAAACCTGGAAGTGGGGCGAAAACGGAATTGCCGTTTCGGGAACGCTGGTTCGAATCCGGGGTCCAGTCAGGGCCGATAAGTCTTATCCCAAATTCAAGTTGACTCACGCCATCGTCCGGCGATCTCTGACTGGTGGACGCGACCGCGGCGGGAGGAGATGCTAACCGCCCGTGACGCCCAATGTTTGGTAGGTACCATTGCTGGAAAAATTCCTGGCAATGACCAGGACTCGTCGACTCGCCTTGTCAATACTTGGCGACGTAGTAGGATAGTGGACATCCAAGTTCCCGGCGGCGCTCAATTCCGCACCTATGGAGACGTCGCGTGTCTCAGATGTTCCGGCATAACCCTTCACCCGCACTCTCCCGCCGCGACTTTGTCCGCGGGCTCGGCGTGGGCGTTTTAGGTGCCGGGTTGCCTCAGGTGCTGGCGGCGTCTGATATCTCTGCTGCGGGAGCATTGGCCGGTCGGGCGAAAGCCTGCATCATGATCTTCCTGTTCGGCGGGCCCAGCCAGATTGATACCTGGGACATGAAGCCCGAGGCTCCCGTCGAATGCCGCGGAGAATTCAAGCCGATCGCGACGACAGTCCCCGGCATTGATCTGTGCGAACACTTGCCGCTGACGGCTCGCCAGATGCAGCATGTGGCTGTCGTGCGTTCGGTCACGATGAATGGGCTGGTCATCGGCAACGGAGACCACCACGCTGATACTTATTACTCGCTGACCGGCCACCGCCCTGACCGTTCCTTCTTTATCGAAGGGATCAATCGGAAGCCCCATGCCGACGATTGGCCGTATGTTGGATCAACCGCAGCATCGCGGATGACGCGTGATCCCGAACTGCCGCCGGTCGTGCAACTGCCGGCTCGGTCGGGAGAAGTCACGAATTACATCAACCCCGGACAGTTCGCCGGTGTCCTGGGACCCAACTTCGAGCCGGTCATGGTCCGGGGCGTCCTGGATCAGCCGCGGGACCTCAGTGTGCCGCAATTCGCCATGCCGGCGGACCTGAGTGCCGACCGGCTGGGCCGCCGCCAGAATCTGCTGGGCTCGATCGATCGCTGGCAGGCAGGTATCGAACATTCGGGAGCGTTGCTCGACAGCTACCTGTCGCACGAACGACGGGCGTTTTCACTGTTGACCTCGCAGAAGGCGAAACGGGCGTTTGATCTCAGCCTAGAACCCGAAGCGGTTCGAGTCCGGTACGGCAATAACATCAACAGCCAAAGCATGCTGATGGCACGCCGGCTGGTCGAAGCGGGAGTGCCGGTGGTCAGCGTCCACTGGGTGGGCAAAGTCGTCGGAGCCGGTTTGAGCTGGGATACACACAGCGACAATTTCAACCAGTTAAAGACAGCCTTGTTGCCGCCGTTTGATTCGGGATTCTCGACGTTGCTGACCGATCTGGAAGAGCGTGGCATGCTGGACGACACGCTGGTCGTCGTCAACGCCGAGATGGGCCGCACACCCAAAGTCGGCGACCCTCGTGCGGGTGGTGCAGCCGGCCGCGATCACTGGGTGAATTGCCTCTCGGTCCTGTTCGCCGGTGGGGGAATTCGCGGCGGGCAAGTCTACGGTGCTTCCGATGCGGTAGCCGGCTATCCGGCGGCAAAACCCGTGCATCCGGAACACGTCGCTTCAACTGTCTACGAGGCCCTCGGCATTCGCGACAATTTGATCTTCCGCGATCGCGAGGGACGCCCCGTCAGCCTGGCCGAAGAGGCTCCGCCGATTCCGCTGTTTGGTTAGAATTGGCTTCGGCCATTCATCAGACAAATCCACTGGCGGACGCTGCCAGCGTCCGTATCCCCATCCTCAACTCAAACTTTCGTAACTCATTAGATCGCTTCCATGATCGGTGTAGCAGAATCTCGTAAGAGTTCCGCCTCGAAAGTCTGGAGACTACCGCGGAACTCGCACAGGCCGGGAGCCCCCTCCTGCGGTATTTTGAAGGAATTTACACTTGTGCCATTCGAACATTCTGATCACTATAAGTTTTGATTGCGAATTCTTGATGAAGTCATCACCTCATCATTGAATTCAATGCACCCGTGCGTTTACATGCCGGGGTTGGGGGCCGCCAACATCTCTTGCACTTCAGCCTACCCACACCCACCAGTTTGGAGGTGCAGCGTGATCGAAGTCGAATGTGAATGCGGCCGGGTCATCAAGACCAACGACGCCAATGCCGGTAAGAAAGCCCGCTGCCCCGAGTGCGGTGAAATCGTCGAGATCCCTGCCCCGCGCAAGGCCGGCGGAAACTCCCCCGCGCCTGCGGCCAAGGGGGCTGCCACAGGCTCCGTCAAAACGGCCAAGAAGCGGACTCCCTCGGAAGACGAATACCAGGGAGATGACGATGATTTCGGTGACGGTGACGGAGACGGCGAAGAGCTACCCGAACTGCCTCGCTCTAAGAAATCGACCGGCAAAGGTTCCAAATCGAAAAAGGGCGATGGCGAAGCGTCTTCCAAGAAAAAAAAGAAGCAGGAAGCTGACGACGCCGAATTGAACAAGAAACTTCTGATCGGTACCGGCGTCGTCTTTGGTCTCGCGTTTCTGGGACTGATTGGCTGGGGCATCGCGAGCATGGGGTCGGTCGCCAGCGCACCGAAAATGGAAGTTCCCAAAGAGTATGTCAGCTATTCCTCCCCCAACGGCGAGCTGATTTGCGAAGGGCCCAAGGGGTGGGAACTTAAGACGGGTGGTGGGTCGGGAGGCACACCGCCATTTTTGAGTCTTGAGCAGGGCAGTGTAAAGATTCAGTTCCGCGCGAGTCCTTCTGGTTCAATGATGTCCACCATCATGCAACCGAATGGTGACGATGGCAAACCGATCCCGGATGACGAAAAACCGGTTTCCAAAATCCACGAGATGCAGAAGGAACGCTACGCTCAGGATGTCTCGGGATATGAAGAACAGGGCGCCCCCACGATGATCAAAACCGGCGGCGGCGAAGGCCGCCTCTCGGCGTTCACTGCCAGTGAGGGGCTGCTGTCAAAAACCTTCGGCTATCGTTGCACCTTGGTGGGAAACAACAATCAATGGACCGTTTTGTGTAAATGTTCCGCCAACGACTGGAAAGACTATCAAGCCGTCTTCCGCAAGGTGATCGAGAGCACGCGAGGGACTTGATGACCTTGGTAACCTAGGCGAGCCGGGCGGCGTAAGCCCCCGGATTCTTCGTCGTGGGATAGGCTTCCAGCCTGTCAATCGCGAAGCGACAAAGCGGTAAACCAAGAGTAGGCGGTAATCAAAGTGGCGCTCGCGGGAAGAATGGCGTTCGGGTTTGTCACTTGAGGTGACAAACGACAGGCTGGAAGCCTATCCCACTTTGATTTCGCCGTGTGATTTTGCAGCGTCGATTAGGAGTCTCTCGTGCCGATCCCTGTGGAATGCAAAACCTGTGGTGCCCAGCTCAAGGTGAAAGAGCAGTACGCCGGGACGCTCGCTCGCTGCCCCAAGTGCAAGATGGGCATCTCGATCCCCATGCTGCCGCCGCAGGCCGATGCCGACGAGGAAATCGACAACCTGGATTTCGAACCCCGGGCTCCGGCACCACAAAAAATCGCGAAACGCAAACAAATCCCCGCTAAAGCCCCTGCCGAAGTCGAAGACGAACTGGAGTTCCTCGACCCGGACGACGAAGCGCTTTTAAAGCTGCCTCCCGCACGCAAAAAGAAAAAGAAGACCACCCTGCGCAAGATGGAGTCGGCCCCCGTCTCACCGGGTGGCCGGGGTGACGTTCTGGTCTGGGTCTTCCTGCTGGCGATCTTGCCGTTGGGTGTGATCTCGGTGCTGCCTCAAAAACCGATCGCCGAACGTGTCGAGAAGATGGTCGAAAAGAACCAGGAGCTGCAGGCCGAACTGGAAGAGTACGGCGCCCAGGACTTCATGGCGATGAATAAAGACCTGACCCTGGAAGGCGCTCACCTCAGTCGCAAATCAATGGTTCACTGGGCCTACGCCTGCTTCGCGGCAGCCGGTTTTCTCGCCTTGATGAACGCCATGCGGCACATGACGACGGTCACTGCCCAGGGGCTATTCCTGACTGGCGTATTGACGGGGACCGTCGGCATCGGGATGCTCCTGACGTTTCAAGTCCTGGCCGAGATTTCGCTGCATATCCGGGTATTCGGCGGCGGCATATTCGGCTTGATCATGCTGGCCATCAAGTTCATCGGCTTCTCCTACCGCGCGGCCCTCGATCCCAACAGCGGCTTTCTCTGGAGTTTCGTCGGCTTCACGTGCGGAGTCGGCTTCTGCGAAGAGGTCTGCAAAGCGATCCCCGTCTTCTACTACCTGCGCAACACCCGCAGTTCCGACTGGCGCGGCACCTGCCTGCTGGGCTTCGCCAGCGGCGCGGGCTTCGGGATCTCCGAAGGCATCATGTACGCCGGCAGCTACTACAATGGAATCGAACCCGCGACGGCCTACATCGTGAGGTTCGTCTCGTGCGTGGCCTTCCACGCGATCCTGTCTGGCGGAGTCGCCCTGCTGATGTTCGGCAACCAGGACTACATCGATGGCGACAACGACTGGATCACCTTCCTGTGGGGCGGGATGACCTACATCATGATCGCCATGGTCCTGCACGGCCTTTACGACACCCTCTTGAAGCAGCGCCTCGATCCCGTGGCCTTCATCGTCGCGCTGGCGGCGTTTGGCTGGCTGGCGTGGCTGTCTCGCTATTACTGGGACTATGAGCCACCGCCCAAGTATGAGGGCGGCGTAATATATTAGAGCCAGGCGAGCGTCATGCTGTGCCTGACGTGCTCAGTTGGAGCAGCAACTCGTCGTAGCCGCATCTCGCCAGAGTGCGGGCCTCGCCAGTTACTCGCCCGCGTTCTGGCGAAACGCGGCTACAGCAGAATGAAGTACACCGACGCCACGCCATCCCCCTTGCGGCATTGGTATCTACACAACGTTTTTATTCAAAAACCGCTGGATAAATGGAGGAAACTGCTCCCCTCGCCCTGGTACTCCGGGGAGAGGGGCCGGGGGTGAGGGGCACTCCGAGCGTCGTTCAACTTTGCATTTTCCGGGTATTTGGTGTGTTGTTGTCATTTCAGGACCGTGAGTCGCAAGTCAATCGTGCCCCTCACCCCTTGCCCCTCTCCCCGGAGTACCAGGGCGAGGGGAACAGTTTCTCTGATTTTTCAGTGGTTTTTGAATGAATCGCGTTGTGTAGACACCAATACCCCTTGCGGGGGTGGTTCCCGCGCTTTTGCACTACACTCGACGACAAGTTTGGCGGTAGCGCAAAAGCGCGGGAACCACTGCGGCAGGCCCAGTGGCGGAAACTCACCACACGACTCCACCTCCGCGATTCATTCAGGATCGGGTACGATAGGGAACGTTATCCGGTGGTGTTATCGCTTCGCTCCGCAACCACCGGCGACTCTCTGGCGTCCCTCCGGGATGCATGGTGGAATCCATACGGGGGGATGATGTACCAGATCAAACTGAGCGTGCTCTCGCTGTCACTTTTGTGTCTCTTAGGAATTCCCAGGCTGTCTGCCGAAGATGCCAAGGCGACCAAAGTTCCGGTAGCGCTGCAAAACGCGGTCGACAGCCTGACGACCACGCTTCGACATTGGCCAGTGCAGCACATCGACCCGGAACCGACAGTCGCTGTCGATGGCCAGCGGGGCTACCGGGTAGTCTTGCGCCGGACCTGGAAGGAACCTCCCCCCGGAACGATCCCGTCGCAGCGAGTCGTACCGCAATCCGAACGAGATGAATCGAACTATGTCACGAAACACACCGATTGGCATTTTGTGCTCGTCCCGGTCAGCGAGGTAAAACTGTCGCCCGAGGCCAAGCGAGAAATCCTCTGGCATGTGCCGGACGAGAAGGAGTTCCGCCTGCCGGTCGCTCTGGGCGAAGGCCACGGCTTTGTGTGGTTCAGCTACGCATCCATACCGATGCAGAATTCTCTCCGTGAGCGATTGATGCTCACCGGTGGCGACGACCGGCTGCAACTGCTGCTGCGAGGACTCTCGGCGGAGGACTACGGAATGAACACTCGCAATTCGGTGATCCCATTGTTTGTCCAGTTTGGAGCCGCCGGACTCACCGCCCTCGACAAGGCCACTCAGACGAGCAACGATCCGACCAGCGCCATTCGCGCCTTGTCCTATTTCCGCGATCCCCAGGCGACAACCCGACTGATCGAGCTTTACGAATGGTCCAATGCCGACGTGCATCGCGCTGTGGCTTCTGCACTAAGTCGTCAGCCGTTTCGGCCCGCGGCCAAAGCCGTGTATCTCGATATGCTTGACGAGCAACTGCAGGTCACATACGCGTTGCAGGCCTGCCTGGAATTCGGCTGGAAGGACGCCCTGTCCTTGATCGAACGAGTGATCGAAAAGCCCTCGTCACTGGGAGCCTATCGCGAAGCGTACAAGACCTATCGACAACTCTCCGGCAACCCCATCGACGCGAAAATCCTCGCCGCCGCTGACGTCATCGATCCCCACAACCGCATCGCTCGCGCCGCGCCCCCACCAGTTACTCGCATTGTGCCCCCCACCGACGAAGCACTGGCTGCCGCCCGGCAGACGATCATCGAAACGGCAGACGTCAAAGGTGCGACCTTCATCGGTTTCTCGCTGGCGACCTACACCACCAAGGGAAATTCCGGGCGCATCAATCAGCAAGGGATTGCCATCCTGCAGGCGTTACCCCGGCCAGCGGTCCAGCAAATGCTCAACCAACTTTTGAACGGGCTTGACGAGTCCGATCGATGGGCCGTCGACAAGGTCCTGCAGCAAGTTCCGTAAAGAATTGACGTGCAATTCGATCAATGGTCTCGCTCCTTAGCGAGGAGTGTAAATATGAACGTGGAGCAAGTTATTGCGAACGCTCACGAGTATATAAAAGCCAAGTACCCGCTCGCGCCGACGATCATCGGGGTGCATTACCATACCGAGCGGCAAATCGGCTCCGACCGATTATTATTTATCGAGAGTTGGCATCGTTCCCCCGGCTCTGATGAAATGTGCAAGACCGAGTCATTAGATGACCTGAAGGATTCAGAGGGCTACATCGGAAAATGGCTCATCTACTTTTCCATGTCATGGAGTGCAGGTATTTCTGATACCCCCCACGGGCTTGTTCTTTTGGTAGACGATTGCGATGAAAAGATAACCCAAATCTCGCCGTAGGAAACTGTCCGCATCGATTTCGCGGCTTCTGTCAGTGCAATCTTCGTCGTGAATTGGGAATCGTCCGATCAGGCCAATCGCCAGTACTAACAAAGTATGTTGGACTAAAAATAGATCAACGTGACGTTCTGACTCATTGATGTCATGAAGAAGAGTTTTTAGCCACAGATTGACACAGATTGACACAGATGAAACACGGATTAATACAGGCAACAACAGGCCTGACATTGATCCTTAAAAGTTGGTCGTTGTTCGACTTAGCATCCATTAAAAGATCATCAAATACGCTGACCCAATCCGTGTTTCATCCGTGTCCATCCGTGGCTAAAAAACTCTTCCCAAACACGACCATGAACCTGTTGGATCTCAATTACGAAGTCCCGCTCGACAAGCACCCGAACCAATTCGGCAACGCCCAGGTTGACTCGCATTGTACCGCGCGAATGATGTTGACAGGCGCATTAAGCCCGCCCGCGGCGTAATGTCGGGTTGAGCCGATTGTCAGGCCACAGGCGCCTGGTCACGTTGCAGCGCGCGAATTTCGTTGTCCTTAGCGGCGAGCAATCGTTCGCACCCGCTCAGCAGAAATCCGTACCACGCAGTCACCGTCAGGAGGACGCCAAGCCAGATGACATGATGGTTTCCCACCGAGAGTCCATAGGCGATGATCGACAACGCGACGAGAGCCAGAACACCGACCGCGGCGGGCGAGGTCGTTTTGCGGTGTAGTTCAAGCAAAGGAGCTGCAACCCGCTCGCATAGCGTATGTGCCATTGTGATTTCCATCGGTGCCGACTATTCGAAAGAGCGTTTGATCTGCATACCAGGGATGCGATCGGCTCGAAACCTGTTTAACTGATCCACGGGGCCTGATGGCTGGACGCTGATATGGGGGATTGTATCTGGGGAGTGGTCTCAGCGGACAGAGGTTTCTTGGCGAAACAGCGAGGGGCCGATTTCGAATAAGACCAAGGGGACGCAGCTCTTGGATCCATGCGCAGCGTCCCCTTGGTCTCGCCCCGGCCTGGTGCACTATTAATTCTTAATCTTCGAGTTGGGTGCCGCTGGCTCGGCCAGTGCCGGTTGTCTATCGGCGGTCCTGAAAAGCACTGGCATAGCCAGTGGCACCCGAATAATTAGCCGGGACGAAGCACTCGCCCGGATGCTCCGATAAGGGCTGCGAGCGGCGTGCTCAATTTGGCGGATTGACGCTTCGGTTTATGATCGAAGGGTAATCTGTGGTGACGAGAATTTGCTTTCACGTCGGCCCCCAATCGACAGTGAATGTGAACGAAAGAACAAAGAATTCAAGGTTTGCGGCGAGATGATGCCTGGTTGTCGCGATGGATCGGACATCCCCAAACGGCACCTAACCCACGATTGGGGAAGCAGATCGGTAATCTCGGCTGGCGAGATTAAGTGCACGCTAGATCAAAGAATGCACGAGAATTTCGCGTGACGGCCGGATGACCACGTTTGGTCGGAGGTCATTCGTGATAGCGCAGGGCGACCAGAATGCACGGGCCGCCGGAGATGAGGTTGATGCCCCAATGGGCTGCCCGGCTGACTGCCTGTTTGCTTTCGGCTCCGGGCTGTAACCAGACGTGCTTGATTCCCAGTTTACCGGCCTGTTCGATAATGGCCTCAGTGACCGACGGCGGAGTGATAATGCTGACCCCGTGAACCGGCTGGGGCAGAGATGCGAGGTCCGGGTATGAGTGCAGGCCTTCGACTTCTTCGGCGT
>JAQGHS010000017.1 GCA_028291605.1 Planctomycetaceae bacterium
GGACTGGAACTCAATTGGGCACCCATCGACGCGAAAGAGGACAATACGTCGCGGTGGATGATTTTGATTGGTGACGCGCCACCTTACCCGCACGCCGACGAAGTCACGGATCCCGCACGGAAAGAGCGAATTGTCCAGGAGAAACTGCGGCTCTATAAAACTGAGGATTTGAAAAACAAGGCACTGGAAAAGAAGATCAAAATTTACACTTTGAAACCGAAAGTTTCGGAATTCAAAGACGTGAAGAAGGCCGGGCGAAACCCCGCTCTGGCCCAAGCCTCACAAGCCGAGAACGAAGCCACGTTGCGATTCTTCGAAGCGCTGGCCAAGCCGACTTTCGGCAACTCGCTCGACTTACGGGACGAAGTTGCCCAGCGTGCGTTCCTGGAAGCGGGCTTCAAAGACGATCGGACGATCGCGGCCATCTCGGACGATGACATCAAGGCTTGGAAAGACAAAGATCAAACCGGCGTACCCAACTCCACACTGCGGACGGTGGCCATTCTACCGCATGGTCCGCTCCACCAACTCGACTTTCAGAATCTGAAATCGGATGCCTATCTGGCCGCGACGGAGATGAAGCTGCTGTTCGAAGCCCAGGGATTTACGGTCAAGCCGATCCCCGATCTGGCGGAAGCATGGAAGAAGGTCGCTCCCAAAGACGCAGCCAACGATGAGCAAGTCCGCGAAGCCGTTCGCAATCTCGGCGAATTGCTCGACAAAGAAGAATTCATCTGCTGGGGCGAAATCAAGAAAGTAGGAGACCGTGTCTCCTTGAAAACCAGTCTGTTCCGGGCCTCGGACGGCGACAAGATCTCCACCTACCCGTTAGACAGCGAGTCGAAAGACAAACGTGGTATGAAGGAACTCGCGACAATCGCCTTCCGTAAGCTGAAGTCGGGAGCTCTGAAGTACTATCGGGAAAAGTCCAAGAATCCCGAATTGGCGGCGGCCTTCGTCGATCCCCCCAAGGAATCACCCGCGGCGAAAGCTTTGAAGAATCCGACGTTCACTCAGAACCTGGAAGCCCACCGCTCGGCGTTGACGGGATTGGCCGCGCTGGAGAAAGCCCTGCAGTACGCCAAGCACGCCGAGGAACCACTGAAGGTTGCGGATAGTGGCAGTGCCGAAGGCAAGGCGGAAGAAGAGCGACAGGTGGAACGTCGCCGGAACGAACGGAAACTCAGTCAAGAGACTCTGAAAGAGGCCGTGAAGAACTTCGAAGATGCGTTGCGTTTCGAAGCGTCCGAAGGCCAACAGAATCCATTCGTCCTGTTGATGCTCGCCAACTGCCACTACAACCTGGGTCCCGAAGGTGAACAGAGTCAGGAACGCCAGGACTTTCTGAAGCACTTGAAATTGGCCTACGAAAATCGCGATCAGAAGTTCTTTCAGAATACTCCGATGCAAATCGAGATCGAAGCCGAATATGCCCTGTTCATCGATCGCGATGCCGTGAAAGCCCTGGAGCTGTATGGCAAGGTTTTGGAACACGGTGCAGAGAGTGCCTACATCCATCAAGTCCGGCGGGCACACTGGATGCGTGCCGGAATCTTTCTGGGTGATTGGGGCGTCGCGAATTACTCTACGGACCGCAAGAATGTTCTGAATCCCGACAAGGCCCGCGAAGAAATCCTGTCCATTCTGGCATTCTATCCGACGACGTTCGAAGCAAAATTCTATGACAAGTGCCGTCGTGATCGCTATGTCCCCGAGCAAACCCGGGACGTCCTGGCGAGTAATCCGTAGGCCGTCGGAAGTAACAGGGTGTGAGAGTGTGAGGGTCTCGGAGTTAGGATTGGTTCGAAACTCGAGCCGAAATTAGCAACCTACTCCGTCACTCTTATCCCCCCACACTCTCGTACCCGGACTCTGCTCCGATAGTGTAACAACGTAACCATCGCTCCCTGTGGCTGAGCCGATGGCGGAAACCGGAAGTTCTCAAGTCGAGGTTATCATGCGGCGCCAGATGGGTTTCGTGGGTTGTATCATCATACTCACCGGTTTGATCTGCGGAACCTGCCTGGCCCAGGCGCAACCCACAAAACCACCGCCTCCGCCCCCACTGACCCGCGCCCAGCTCGAAAGCCTGCTCGCAGCAGGTGTGAATCGCTTGGATATCCTCAATGAAGCCAGCTCGAGAGGCTTGGATTTCGACGTCACCGACGAGGTACTCGCGGCATGGGAAAAGCTGACGAGCGATCCGGTCCTATTGAACAATCTTCCGTTGTATAGCACTAAGACGCTCGCGCAGGTTTCCGAAGCCATCAATTTAATTAAGGCTCAAAAGTATAGTGATGCAGCGACCCTGCTGGGGCAGGTTTTGCAACCCAGTCGATCACCGCGTTGCACACTGGCCTTACTGTTGCGTGCTCGAGCCTTTTATCATTCCAAAGAGTTCGACCGTTCCCAGACCGACTTCGTCAAGTTTCTGGAATTCGACCCGAACAATGTGGATGTGCATCTGGAACTAGCGACGGTACTGTTGGATGCCAGCAAGTTCCCGGAGGCCGAGAAGCTGCTGCAGCAGGCGCTGGCCGAGTTTCCCTGGAAGTCTTCAGCCATCCACGCGAAACTGGCCAACCTGCGTGGTCGCAACGGACAGTTCTCGAAAGCGATCGACGACTTGATTACGGCCCTGCAATCCAACCCGGCCAATCCGGAATTCCTGACTCGTCTCGCGATCTTGCATGCCTATCGCCCCGGAGCCGCATCACAGGGAGATGCTGCCGCCCGGGAATTCGCGACGGCTGCAGTGCTGCTGACGCCCGAGGACAGTCAGCCCAAAGAAGGTGATCCGAAACTGGCCGATGTCGTCAAGATCATGGTCGCCCAATGGAATCACCGGCGCGTCTGGACACTGCAGGCGTCGGCCTTGTTGCTGGCCCTGGATGGTCAGTTCCCGGCTGCGAAAGAACTCCAGGATAAGGCCGCCACGCTCGCCCAATCACTGGGCGAGGGTCAGTTCGACAACGATCAACTGACTCGGCTCACCGCGATTCGGGATGCCTATGCCGAGGGCAAGCGGTTTCAATTCCCCAACACCAATAGCCGGGCGAATTCATTTGCCAGCCTGGACTCCAAGGGGGCCGCCCAACTGCTCGCTCGACGCCTGATTCAGATCCCGGGCGGCAAATTCCAGATGGGTTCCACGCGTGGCGCTCCCGACGAAAAGCCCGTCCGCGAAGTCACGGTCCGCAACTTCCGGATTTCATCGCATGAAGTCACCAATGCCGAATGGGCAGCCGTCATGCGGCTCCCGCTGGCAGGTCAGCCAGACGAAGCCCACGAAATGGTCAGTTGGGAAGATTGCCAGGAATTCATTCGCCGACTCAACACCGAAGTGTCGAACGAACTGGCCGTGTTCCGCCTGCCCACCGAAGCGGAATGGGAATTCGCCGCTCGCGTGAATACCACGACCGACTTCTCGTTCGGCGACGACGCAAAACTACTCAGTGACTTCGCGTGGCACGATAAGAACTGGAAGGGCAAGGCCAGTCCGGTCGGCCAGCTCCAGAAGAATAAGTGGGAATTGTACGACATGTACGGCAATGTCGCCGAGTGGTGCCAGGACACCTATGGCCCTTACCCGGGTGCCGAAGGGGCGAAGGCGAAATCTGAATCGGATGACGTCTTGCACGTCGTTCGCGGTGGGCATCGCCGGCAATCGGCTCAGATGTGCCGGTCGTCCGCCCGCAGTTTTGCCGCCGCACGTGACCGTCTCCGCGGCCTTGGTTTCCGCCTCGCTGCAGACTCGAATGGTGATTCCGTCGCTCAAACGACCAAGAACGCCGGCGGCCCCAGCCCCGCTGGGCTGTTAAGCATCATTGATCAAGCCAATGATCCCAGTCACTCCGCACTGTCGCCCGTGGGGCGGCGTGTTCTCGAGGCTCACGTGCAATTGATGCTGGGTTATGTCCTGCTGGAACTGCAGAACGAAACGGCTGCTCTGGCCGCATTCGAAAAAGTCCAAAACCTGGCGACTCCTCCGACGGGAACTGACGACCGGAATTACCTCGTGCCCAATCTCTGGGTGCTGTCGGTGTGTTCGCGTGCCTGGATCTGGACCACGTCTGATAATCCAGATCTGCGGGATCCGCAAAAGGGAGACGCCCTGGCCAAAGACGCCAATCTGCAAACCCGCAATTCCAATTGGTTACCCTACGCCGTTCGAGCCGCCGCGAATGCGGCCCTCAAGAACTGGAGCGATGCTCGCAAGTGGGAAGACAATGGACTCGAGCAATCGAAATCTCCCTTGTCGAGAGTCTCGGACAGGGTCACCAACGCGTCCAAGAAACGTAGAGAACTCTACGAGAAGAATATGCTGACAACGATCCGCCCATTGCCCTTTCCACTGGACGAATTCTATTTCGCCCAACCGTAACGTAAACGACCCGCAACAACCCCGCGGCATTCCATTCCAGAAATCACATCCTTAAGACTTTGCGACATGGGAGTGTTCACGTGACTCAATCAGCTGCTGGCCGCGTCATGTCGCCCGACTCACTTTCACGAATCGAGCGTGCCGTGCCCCCAATATCCAACGGGAAATCAACCCGTAGCTCACGGGTCCCCGCGATCGTCTGTCTGCTCGTCTGGGGTTTGTTCGGATCGAGTTCCCTGCCCGCCGTGGACTTTGGAGACGACGTCCCCAAAACCAGTTATCCGGCGATCGGCCAGGTTCAGATTGCCAAAGCGATTACCGAAAAGGGCCCCGAATGGGCAAGTTTTGGGACGGGAACTCTGATCGCTCCGGATCTTGTGCTCACTGCGGCACATGTGGTCGCCAATGCACCGACGCCCCGCCATGTTTTTGTGAAGTTCGAATCACAGGATAAGGCGATCGGCTGCATCGCCTATCGTAGCAATCCGGGTTATTTGAGCTCCCTGAGCGCAGGGCTGTCAGATGAAGAAAGGAATTGGCTGAAATCAACCAATAACTGGGAAAATGCCGCGGCCGACATCGCCCTTCTGAAACTCGAACGCCCCATACCACGAATCGAAACCTACCCCCTGGCCGCAGAATATCCGGCTCCGCAGGCACCGCTGACAGTCGTAGGCTACGGTCTGACTGCCGATAAAGCGTTCGATTTCAAACGTCGGTCGGGCGAGTTGAAGTCCTTGAGAATCCACAACAACATGGTTCTGGTCGTGTCTGGAAACAGCAAGAATCAGAAAACCGATCATGGCGACAGCGGTGGTCCGCTGCTGATCCGGCGCGGTGACAAACTGGAAATTGTCGCCACCGTCCAAGGCATGCCAGACCTCAGCAACCGACTCAGTGGTCTGACCAGTGATGAATGGACGGCCATGACGGCAGTGCCGTATATCAAACCTTGGGCGGACGCGATGATTGCGGATTTGGCACAAGTCAAGCTCAACGCCAAGCAGCCGGTCGCCTTTATCCGCCGTCAGCAAACGGAAGATCCTCAATTGGCCATGACCCTGCGCCAATTTCAAGCATTGGTCAAAGTCAACGACCAGAACGTGTCAAAGAACTTCGTGCGACTGTTCGTTCGCGGGCTGAACGAGCCCGTGCCATTGGATGTCTGTCAGTCGCTGAAAAAGAACCTGGGACTCTCAGACAACGCGTTCTATCCGCCCCTGCCGGCACCAGCCAAGTAATCAGGGCGATCAGCTCGAGTTTTCGTCAACGCAAGACATCAGGACACGACTGGCTCTCTGCCTGAGCTTCGCGGTATCGCGTATCGACTGCGCCACCGACAGCACCAATGACGCACAATCCGAACATCAAGCCACATCTAATCCCGTGTCCACTTACCGATCTGCCACCAACCACACCTGAGTTTCGACATGACGTCTACTAAAATCTGGAACCGTCAGCCGGAACGCTCAGATCCACACGCTGCGCAGACGCGCATCCACAAGGAAACAATTCAGCGAAAACCGCGCACTCTCCGTCTACGACCGGCAGCGCTCGCTTGAATTCCTCAAGACAGCATTGGTGATCATCACGAACGTCAACAAACCCGCGAAATCCGAGCGATCGGTACGATTATCCGCCTGTTTTTAATCGTCACAAAATGTTTTCGACACGCGGCGTTTACAATTGACCATGGTGCGCGCTGCTGAGTCAAATGGTGACGATCTGTTCGCTGATGATACGGGCTCGTATTTTGCTGGATAACTCACGGCAAGTGTAATGCCAGCCGATGCGATCCCCAGAGTAAATGCTGTCGGGCCGACTTTTTTCTGTTTTGTACTGTTCCCACCAACAGTACTGCCAACCAAGGTGATTTATGTTTGCAGAGATGTGTTTCCAAGCCTTGCGACGTGGATTTGCGAAAGCCTGCAAGCGAATGGTCCCAGCGGGGAGACCTCGCCTGCGCAGTCAGCTCATGACGCGCCAGGCCGTGGAAGATCTCGAAGGTCGCATCCTGCTGACCTATGACCTGTCCCTGGACCTCGCGGGCGTCTTGACCGTGACGCAAAATGCCCTGACACCGGGCGACACCAGCGATCTGCACGTCTCGGAAACGAACCTCGGTGGTTACAAGTTCGAAGACTTGGGGATCGCGTTCAATGCGGCCACGGGTACCAACGCCGCAGCGATCATTCCACTGGGCAATTCGTTCACGGTGGCCAATGGCGCGGTCACCAAGATCATCATTGATACCGGTGACGGCGATGATGTGATCTCTCTGGACACGTTCGAAGATGACGTGGCCGATCTCACAGTGAACGGTGGTGCCGAAGCCAATGACCTGGTGAATATCGGCCCCTACACTGGTGGCACCGATTACAACGTGGTCCTGAACGTGACGCAGATCGTCATCAAGGGCGATGTCACGACCAAGGGAACAGGGGCCCAAACATACAACGGAGCTGTCGCACTCGCGGCCAATGCGATACTGACCTCCGCGACCGGAGATATCACCTTCAAGGGGACGATTGACTCGGCCGATGATCTCACGCACTACGGGCTGACAGTGAATGCCGTTGGCGGCAATTCGTTCTTCGGTGACGGTGACGCGGACTATATCGGCAAAAAGTTTGCACTGGCGACGTTGACCGTGGACGGCCTCAACACCTACTTCAACATCGCCCCCAGTGCAGCGGCCACCCCCAGCGTGACCACTGATGCCGATCAGATCTACAAGGATAAGTACTTCCTCAAGCAGGACACCTATCTGACTTCGACCAACGGCAACATTCAGTTCGACAGCACGATCGACTCGGCCGATGATCTCACTCATTATGGATTGAGCGTCGTCACTCCCGCCGGCAACTCCTTCTTCGGCAACGGCGATGCAGACTATGTCGGTGGGACCTTCGCCCTCTCCTTCTTGACCGTTGATGGCCTCAACACCTACTTCAACATCGATCCCAGCGCAGCGGCCACCCCCAGCGTCAAAACCGATGCCGATCAAACCTACAAGGATAAGGTCTTCCTCAAGAAGAATACTTATCTGACTTCGGCCAACGGCAACATCGAATTTGACAGCACGATCGACTCAGCTGATGACCTCACGCACTATGGGTTGAGCGTCGTCACTCCCGCCGGCAACTCCTTCTTCGGCAATGGTGATGCAGACTATATAGGTAACACATTTGCCCTGACCTACCTGACGGTTGACGGACTCAATACTTACATCAACATCGCCCCCAGCGCGGCCGCGACACCCAGCGTGACCACCGATGTGGACCAGATCTATAATGCCAAGGTAATCCTGAAGAAGGACACCGTTCTGAAGTCGGCCACGTTAGGCAATATTGAATTCCACAACACGGTCGACTCTTTCGATGACATCACTCACTATTCGCTGGCGGTCAACACCGCCGGAAACTCGGTCTTCGGTGATGGCGACGCCGACTATGTCGGCAAGTCCTTCGCTCTGTCCAAGCTGACAACCGACGCCACGGGCACCACTTACTTCAACATTGCTCCGAGCGCGACAGCGACCCCCAGCGTCACCACCGACACCGACCAGATCTACAACGACAAGGTGGGCCTGAGGAAGGATACCGTTCTGAAGTCGAGTACCGCCGGCAACATTGAATTCCACAACACCGTGGATTCCTTCGACGACACGACGCACTATTCACTGGCTGTGAACACGGCGGGACTAACTCGCCTCGGTGACGGCGACGCCGACTATATCGGCAAGACGTTTGCCCTTTCGAAGTTCACGACCGATGCGCCGGGATCCACTTACGTCAACATTACCCCCAGCGCCGCTGCCACCCCCAGCGTGACGACCGACACCGATCAAATCTATAACGACAAGGTGCTCCTGCTGAAGGACACCGTGTTGAAGTCGACCACAAATGGTAATGTCGAATTCCACGACACCGTCGACTCCTTCGACAACACGACCCACTATTTCCTGACCGTCAATACGGGCGGCAATACCGTCTTCGGTGACGGCGGAGCCGACTATGTGGGTCAGACGTTTGCCCTGTCCAAGTTGACTACTGATGCTGCCGGTTTCACTTATCTCAATATCACACCCAGCGTGGATGCCACACCCAGCGTCACCACCGACAGCGACCAGGACTACAAAGATCAGGTCTTGTTGCAACAAGACACTGTGCTGAAGGCGAC